>JAVWGW010000001.1:0-38369 GCA_036640375.1 Raoultibacter sp.
GGGGCATCGAGGTCGATGTGCCGATGGAAATTGATGATGCGGATGCGGGGGGCCATGTGTCGGCTGGCACACAGACGCTCAACGGTGATCAGGCGCTCATTTTGTGTCGCGCCCGGCATGCCTACGACGAATACGGCGATGGCGATGTGTATCGTGCCGCCAACCAACGCCTGGTTATTGGGGCTATTGCGAAGAAGATTCTCAGTGCCGATTTGGCCACCATGGCCAATACCGTTTCGGCATTTTCCCAGTACATGACCACCGATTTGGAAGTGACTGATGTGGTGGCGCTGGCTCAGGCCTTGCGGGGGCTTGATACATCTAAAGACATTTATTCCGCCATGGAACCGACAACTTCAGAATATATCGAAGGTGACGGATGGTATGAATACTGCAACACGACCGCCTGGCAAGCGATGATGAAGCGCGTCAATGAGGGTCTGCCGCCCACGACCGAAGATGAAGTGGATACGCTTTCGGGCACAGTGTTGGCCAATACGGGCGACGGCAAGGCGGGTACGGCTTCGCCTGCGGGTGGAGCGGCCGGGCCAGCAGCGGGAGCCAAAAAAACGGGCAGCGTTATCGTGAAAAATGGCAGCGGAGCCGATGGTGTGGCTGCGGCCGCCGCAGCCAAGTTGACGCCCCAGGGCTACACCGTTGAAACCGGCAACGCCGATGGCTTTGACTACACGCAGACTATCGTTGTTTACAATTCCAGCAATCAAGCTAACGAAGCCAAAGAAATCGCCACAGCTTTGGGTATAGGCAAAGCGCAAGTCAACGACGGCAGCTTTGCGTTTACGGGGGATTTTTTGGTTGTGGTCGGCTCCGACTTCTTGTAACAACCTGACGGCGCGCCGTAGTACTTCGCATGCATTCTTCCTTCAGGGGCAAAATCTGCAATAAAGATTACAAACTATAGCAAGTTAAGGGGTCGTGAATAATTTTGTTAGCTAGGGGACCAAACGGCACCTGGTGTATAATGGCGTTTTGAATAGCAACCAGGCGCTATGCCTCTGATTTATCCGAAAGCGGGAACGCAGTGTTTTTTCAACAGGGGGAAACAGGCCACAAGCTGTGCGCGAGGGATGCGCGTACTGCTAGTTCGCCCTACGCGCGCGGTAGTTTTGCGCGATTTGCGTTCGCCTTCCTTGTTGCGGGGGCGTGCGTATGTGCAGGCTTTTTGCCCGCTACGGCCTATGCGGATCGCCCCCCCGAGGGCTGGGATAAGGGTGAACCTGCGCCAGTGACCCCACCTTCTGCCGATGCGGTGCCTGCGCCAGAGAGCCCAGCGGCTTCCGGATCTGCGACGGCGGGGACGGGTGTTTCGACGGCAGAAGCACAGGCGGCTGCAAGAGTTGCGGCAACAGGGGAAGTGGTGGAATTCGCCAACAAGAGTGCGGTGCATGCGGCAGAACAGTCGGGCGTTGCACAGGCGGCTGAATTGGAAGATTCCGCAAAGGATGGCCAACAAGCTTCCCAACAGCACAAACACTTAGGACCCTGGATCGCGCTGACTGACACGCAGGCGGTTACACGCTTGGAATCAGAAATGAAAATGCGCTCGCTTCAGGCGGTGCTTCCCGGCTTTGCAATGTTGGGGGCAGCCGCCTTATGCGGTGTAGCGGCGGCATTTTGTTTGCGAAGGCGCCCCGAGCGTCCTTCGCGGTAATAAGGCGCGAAAAGATGACATATCCGAATGGTACGGTGAGGTAAAAATATGGCTATGCTTGATTCCAACGAAACACAGGGCGCCCTATCGTTCGGCGCACTTTTGGCGGCTTCAAAAGGTGATTTCTCTGCGGCAGCCACGGACGCTTCTTCCCCCGAGGGGGAAGCGGCAGCGGATGATGCGCCGCATTCTCCTCTCGAAATTTTGCAGGGCCTTGGTCTTGCGGGTGCGGGTACACCGGCGCAAGCCCCGGCAACACAGCCTGCCCAGGAAACAAGTTCTTCATCGTCATTCAATTTGGCGGCGGCCTTGGGCTATGCTCCAAGCGAACCTGCTGCCGCAGCGCCCGCAAAAGAGCAGAAACCTGCTGAAAAGCCGCAAGAAAAACCTGCTGCGCAACAGGCAAAAGAAGAACCGGCGCATCCTGAAATAAAGGATCAGGCAAAAGCACGCGCGCACGAACAGCTGCCGCAAAGAAGTCGCTTTGCCGATATGCCGATCAAGCGTGCGGAAAAAGAGCCCTTCGATACGAAGAAGGGCGCAGCGGCGCAGTCAACCCCTGCTGTTGCGAAGCCGGAAGTTAAGCCCGAGGTCAAACCCGGGGTCAAACCCGAGGTCAAACCCGAGGTCAAACCCGAAGCTAAGCCGGAGGTCAAACCCGAGATCAAGCCGGAAGTTAAGCCCGAGATCAAGCCGGCGCCAAAACCTGAGCCGGCACCCGAGCCAAAACTGAAACCGGAATCCGCTCCAGTCGTTAAGCCCAAATTGGCACCTGAACCAAAACCTGAATCGACGCCCGAGTCAAAACCAGCGTCCGAGCCTAAGCCCGAGCCCAAACCCGAGCCTAAGCCTGAATCGAAACCTGAACCCAAGCCCGAGTCCAAACCTGAGCCCAAGCCTGAACCGAAACCTGAACCCGAGCCCAAGCCGGTCTCTGAACCGAAACCCGAACCGAAGCCTGTGCTTGAGCCTGAGTTTAAGGGTGTCGTGCCTATTGTTCCCGCAGGTAAAGAGGCCGCCAGCACTCCGAAACCGTTTAAGCCCAAGCCGGCGAAGGTGCCCACCAGTCAACTGGTGCCCCTTGATGGCGGCAGCGCAAAAACTGCACATGCACCGGTGCCTGCGCCCGATAAAAAGGAAAAGAAGCCAGCAACTCCTCTGCGCTTCAAAGTGGCGGGTGCCGTTTTGTTGGCGTTGGCTTTGGTGTTGATGGGTTTTGCCGTGTACAGCTTCGTTCTTAATCCCCAGACCCTTGAGGGGGGTTCTACCACGAAGGGCGGCAGCGTTGCGGCTGATGGAACCAGCACTATGGTCTATCGCTACACCATTAAAGGCCCCGGCGATGTCAGTTGCACGGCGGTTGAAACAGCCAAATTTGATGCGGATGAAATGCTGGTGCAAAGCAGTATTGTGACCGAGCTTCCCGATGCCGAAAGTGCCAAGCAGTTTTTGCAGGATACCAAGACAGATTTTGGCACCGCCCTCCTCGAAGGCAAAACCGAAGGAACATCGGCGACCGTGGTGATAGATGAGACCAGCCAGAAAATTAAAAAAGACGTCTATACCGAACTTCTGCAGAAAAACGCTGAAAACTGCGAGATTATAGAGTAGCCAGCGCGCCCGTTTTGCGTTGGGTGCCCGCATTCTGGGTGCTTTTGCGTCAGGGATTGCGGGCAAGCTGCATCAATGATTAAAAAGAACCCGCATGAGAAAATTCATGCGGGTTCTTTAGCTGTTTGGCTTATGCTGCGTGTCGCAGCCTAAATTATTTAGCAGCAGCAGTTTTCATGACCTGATCAGAAACTTCAAGGAATGCCGCATACACTTCAGGGGCAAGCATGACGCAGGAAATTTGGTTGTCGGTAACAAGCATTTTAACCTTGTCGTTCTTGATGCCGCGAACGAATTCTGCTTCTTTGGCTTTGCCCAAGTCATCGGAGGTGATGAGCAGTTTAGAAAGGCTGTCTAAACGAGGAAGATTAGTTTCTGGGGACATGGAAGTACTCCTATCTCAAAGGTGACACGAAAATGTACAATGTCTCGATTATAAGCAAAGTGGCACTGGTTTTGAATGGAGATTTGTAAAATAGAGGTAGAGAAGCACGCTAAAGCAGCACTTCGGAGCAAAAAAGATGAAATCCGAGCTCCTAAATCGCTTTTCCGCCAAAAGGGTACACCCAAAGTTAGTGTGTAGACTGCACTTGAAGCGGCGGGCAACCCGCAAACCTGTGCGCTCGTGCCGCCCTAAGGTGTGCTTGACGTTTATTCGGCGTTGCCTGCCCACTTATCCCTACCCATCAGGGGTGCTCTTTGTTATGCTGAAAAAACCATGAATTCACGCAAGGCATATGAGGAAAAACAACTTTCGCTAAACGACCTTATGGACGCGGCGCACAGCCCTGCGGCCGAAAACCCTGCGGCCGCAAAGAAGAAATCTGCGAGCGAACCAAGTTCACTTATACCCCCCGCGCCGCAGAACGTTGTGGCTGTTGAGGTCTTGGCGACCTTGCCTGTGATTCCGGCCTTGTTTGCGCCAAGCCGCACGGAAGATGAACCGATTACCCTTCCCGAAGAGCCCTGTCGTGGTCGCCATGCTCGGACGGTGCCGCTTGAACGTGATGCCGCGGCCTTCAGAGGTAATCATGCGCAGTCTTTTCCGGGGGCGCATACGGCCTCCGAAACATCTGCGCTGCCGCCGCAGGCGGAGGCCTACCGCGCGCACAATCCTGACTTAATAAGTGAACAGCGCACTATTTTGGATCAGCAGAGGGCGCTCGATCAGCTGGTGAAATCTGTGCAGCCCGGCGATTTTGTCTCGTCAAGTGAGTTTTGTGCTAACAAGGTCGTTTTGGCTGAAATGCGTGAAACCATCCAGAAGCGCCAAAAAGATTTGATGGCGAAAGATAGCTCTGTTTACCTGGGGTCGAGCAGGCGCCTGCAAGTGCCTGCATCGCAACAAGAAAAGATGCCTGCGCAAGCGGCCGCTGCTGGTACGACGCCCCGTCAACAATCGGTGAGTACGGCCGCGCCTGCCTCCGTGGCAGCAGCTACCCCCGTCCCAACCCCCGTAAATCCGTTTGCCCCTCTTGCGGCAACCTTACAAGAAGCCCAAAAGAAACGCGATCGGCGCAAACGCCTTTTGATCATCTTCGGCGTGGCCATCGCTTTTGCTGTGCTTGTTGGCTTAGGCATTTTTGCCGGTTATCTGGTCAGCACCAGCGGCGATGAGGCTGCGCCCGAACAGACACACACTTCTACAACAAAAAACTCCTCTGATGACGGCAAAAAAGAGGGCAGCGGATCGGTATCCGGCAACAAAGGTGACACAAGGGATTCTTCTGCCACCCCTTCCACGGGCAGTGATTCCGCCGCTACCCCCGGTGTTGCGCCATCCAAAAAGGATCAATCGGGCGTGGTCGTCTACAGCTATGAAGAAACGGATGCCGCCGGGGTCACCCATGCCGTCACCGAAACGGTCGCCTTCGATCAGGAAGGCCAGTGCACCACTTCTACCCGCGAAGCTGCCTGTGCCGATGCCGCCGCTGCCGAAGCCTACTGCGCAGCCGCGAAGCAGAGTTTTGCCGCGGCCTATCGCGAAGGCGTGGTTGAAGGATCAAAAGCCAAGGTCAAAGTGGATATCAGCAGCAAAAAACTCGACCGCGAACAATACGAAGACCTACTGCGTACAACCGTTTCAGCCTTAAGCATCGTGAAGAAATCCTAGGAAGACCAGGGCAGGACACCCCTCCTATTTATGATAGGGTTCGCCGTGGCTGATTTTGTAGGCGCGATAGATTTGTTCCAGCAAAACAACGCGCGCGAGGTTGTGGGGAAGGGTGATAGGCCCAAAGCTTATGCGCTGGTGAGCAGCGGCTTTGACAGCAGCGCTTACCCCATCGCTGCCGCCGATAATGAAGGCAATGTGCGAAGTGCCGCCAAGAGCCAGGGCATCCAGCTTGGCAGAAAGCCCCAAGCTGGATGTTTCTGTGCCGTTGATATCCAACAAAATAAGCTGCGCATCGCCAGGTAAGGCAGCCAAAATGGCTGCCTCTTCCTTGGCGGGGGTGCTGTCGGGCACTTCGCGCACGGAAACTTTGGCATAGGCCTGCAGGCGTTTCAAATACTCCTCGCACGCTTCTTTCCAAAAGCGCTCCTTCAGTTTGCCTACAGCAATAACCGAAATTTTAGGCATATATCTCGGTTTCGACGACCAGTTCGGTTTTGATTTTGCCGACGAGCTTTTGCAAGGCGTCGATGGTGTGGGGGCGAATATCGCCGCCGATCAGCACATACATGATGGAATCGCCCACGTTGAGCACGCCTTCGTTGAGCCATACGCGCACGTAAAAAATGCCCGGCCACGTTTTTGCATCTTCCACAGCTTTCGCCAGTTCTTCCTTGTCGTAGGAAAAATCGACCTGCGAAACTTCGCCCAAGTTCTGCACGCCTTCGCGCACCTGCGCCTTCGGGGTTAAACGGACGACGCCATTGTGGGTCAGATACATGCCCACCTGCGCCGCTTGCGGATCAAGCTTTGCTTCGGCCAACCAAAGATCGATGGAGGGTTCTTCAATAGCCATGTGCGCTCCTTTGCCGGTGATTTTTATTGACGAAAAACAACGTGCTTCATTATATCCTTAATTGCGGCTAATCTAAGCTACGCGTTGCAGTGTATAATTCCTACATTTTACGCTTGGGTCGCCCGGGGGAAAACGGGCGATGTTAGACTGGTGGCATTCATATTAAGAAAGTTGAGGAATCATGTCGTTACCCGCAGCGAACCTTTCTAAGAAGGCCGATAATCTTAGCACGATGGATTTGGGCGCCGTCTTGCCCCTTACAGCAGAAGTGAAGGGCGACCACCTGTTCATTGGTGGCGTCGATATGGTGCAGTTGGCACGCGAACAAGGCACGGCGCTTTTCGTTTATGACGAAGCTGACCTGCGCAATCGCATGAAAACCTACGTGAGCGCCCTGGGCAAACGCTATGCGGATTCCAGCGTTATCTATGCGGGCAAGGCATTTTTGAACAAGGCAGTGGCGCGCATTGTGGCCGAAGAAGGCTTGCGCCTTGATGTTTCGGGCGGCGGGGAATTGGCCTGCGCGCGGGCGGCGGGCTTCCCGATGGACCGCGTCGTGGTGCATGGCAACAACAAAACACCCCTTGAGCTGGAAGAAGCCATTTCTGCGGGCGTCGGGCGCATCGTGGTTGATTCGCGCATCGAACTGGCGCGCATTTCTGAAATTGCGGCGGCCAAAGGCGTGACGCAGGAAATTTTCATGCGCATCACCCCCGGCGTGGAAGCCGATACCCACGAATACATCCGCACAGGTTGCGAAGATTCCAAATTTGGCTTCAACATGCGCAACGATTGGGCCTTCAACTGCGTGAAGGATGCCCTTGAAACCCCCCACGTTCACCTGGCGGGGCTGCATATGCACATCGGGTCGCAAATATTTGCGCTGCATTCCTTTGGCGAAGCCATCGAAGTCATGGTGCAGCTTATGGCGCGCATCAAAGAAACTTACGGCTTCACCATCGAAGAACTGGATGTGGGCGGTGGCCTGGGCATTGCCTACACCACGGCCGACACCCCTTCCTCAATCGACGATTTTGCTGCCTGCATTTGCACAGCGGTTACCGAATATTGTGCAACTTACGGCGTGGCCCTGCCGCATCTTTTGTGCGAACCGGGGCGCAGCCTGGTGGCCAACGCGGGCGTGACGCTCTACACGGTCGGCATCCTAAAAACGCTGCCGGGTGTGCGCAAATATGTGGCGGTTGACGGCGGCATGTCCGACAACATCCGCACGGCGCTCTACCATTCCGAATACGAGCCGATTATTGCCAACAAGGCAGGTCAGCCGCGCACTGAAATCGTTACGCTGGCGGGCAAGCACTGCGAAAGCGGCGATGCGGTCGTGATCGACATGCCCATTCAGCACCCCGATTTGGACGATATTGTGTGCGTGTTTGGCACGGGGGCTTACTGTTATTCCATGGCCAGCAACTACAACGGGCAGCCGCGCCCAGCGATCGTTTTCGTGAAGGATGGCCAGGCGCGCGTTGTGACGCGTCGCGAAACATACGAAGATATTTTCCAGCGGGATAGGTAGGAAGGAACCAACATGACGGTCAAGCTTGGATTGGTAGGAACGGGCACCGTAGGCGGTGGCTGCATCGATATAATCAAGAAGCACAGCGAGGATTTTCGCCGCCATTACGGCATCGAAGTTGAACTTGTTGCGGTGTGTTCGCGCAACCCTGAACAGGCGATTGCCCACGATGTGGAAGATATTTTCACGCAGGATTATCGCGATGTGGTAAGCAACCCCGCCATCGATATCGTCATCGAGCTTATCGGCGGCACCACCATTGCGCGCAGCGTGGTGCTGGAAGCCTTGGCCGCAGGCAAAAATGTGGTCACGGCCAATAAAGCGCTGATGGCCACGTATGGCGAAGAAGTGATGCAGGCCGCGGCTAACGCGGGTAAGGAAATCGCGTTTGAAGCCAGTGTGGGCGGCGGCATTCCCATCATTGACCCGCTGAAACACTCGCTTATTGCCAACGAAATTTCGTCGGTTATGGGCATTGTGAACGGAACGACCAACTATATGCTTTCGCGCATGGCCGATGATGGCATGAGCTACGATGAAGCGCTTAAAGAAGCGCAGGCCAAGGGCTTTGCCGAAGCCGACCCCACGGCCGATGTCGATGGCTTTGACGCTGCGGCGAAAATTGCCATTCTGGCATCCATCTGCTTCAATTCGCGCGTAACCTTGGGCGATGTGCCCGCCGAAGGCATTCGCAACATCACGCCAATCGATTTGTCTACGGCTGCCGATATGGGTTATTGCGTGAAGTTGCTGGCTCATGCGCACCGCACGCCTGCCGGCATCGATGTGCGCGTGCACCCCACGATGCTGCCGCTTGCCCATCCGCTCGCAACGGTGAATGGCGTGTTCAACGCCATCTATGCCGTGGGTGATGCCGTGGGCGAAACCATGTTTTTTGGCGAAGGTGCCGGTTCGGGCCCCGCTGCAAGCGCTGTTATGGGCGATGTGCTGGAAGTGGCGCGTCACATTCAGGCGGGCGTTTCGCCGCTGGTCGGCTGCACCTGCACCGATTCGCTGCCGCTTATTCCGATGGAAGATTTGACAACGAAATATTACCTGCGCTTCGTTGTGGCCGACCGATCAGGCGTTTTGGCAGCTACGGCCGAAGTGTTCGCGCGCCATGGCGTGTCGGTGTATTCCGTGGTGCAGCGCGGCAAAAAAGATGGCGGCGCCGTTGATTTGGTGTATGTGACCCACACCGCCCGCGAAAAGAATATTCGTGGCGTTTTGGCCGATATTGCCAACTTGGATGGTGTACTTATCGGCAACTGCGAACCTTCCGTCATCCGCGTGCAAGATTGATGGTGGCGCCAGGAGGCCACCTGGAAGCTGCGGTCTGAAGCCATAGCGAGCAGACGTATTACGCTAGCGCGCAGGGCGGCCGCCTAAAAGTGGCCGCCTGGCGATGGCTTGCTTTCCTGCGGGCGCGCCGTGCTACCATAGGCAGCTGAAAACGAAGAATTTTAGGATGAAAAGAGACTGCCTATGTGCCTCGCTATTCCTGCAAAAATAACCGAACTGAATGAAGACCGCCTGGCAACGGTGGATATTTTGGGGGTAACGCGCAGCATTTCCCTCGATTTGACGCCGCAGGCTCAGGTGGGATCCTATGTGTTGGTGCATGCCGGCTTTGCCATCGAAGTGGTGGATGAACAGTTTGCCCAAGAGACAATCGATCTGATAAAAAGCTTCCCCGAACTGGTTGAAGAAGTGGTTTAGCCATGGATCTATCGCAGTTCAAAAAGCCCGACCTTGCCCGCGGCCTCATCGATTCGATCGCGCGGCTTGCGCCCGAAGATGCCACGCTTATGGAAGTGTGCGGCACCCATACCGTGGCCATCGCGCGCAACGGCATCCGCTCGCTTATGCCACCGGGGGTGCATCTGGCTTCCGGGCCGGGGTGTCCGGTGTGCGTTACTTCCAACCACGATATTGACACGGTTATTGCGCTTGCGCGCGTGCCCGAAGTGATCATTGCCACGTTTGGCGATATGACGCGCGTGCCGGGGTCCACCTCAAGCTTGCTGCAAGAACAGGCCGCCGGCCGATCCATCGAAATCGTGTATTCGCCGCTTGATGCCCTGCGTCTGGCTCAGGAAAATCCCACGAAAGAAATTGTGTTTGTGGGGGTGGGTTTTGAAACCACCACGCCGCTGGTGGCTATGGCCATCAAGCGGGCAGCGGCGCTTGACCTGGCCAATTTCACTGTGTTTGCCGCGCACAAGAACATGCCCGGCGCCCTGGAAGCCATCATCAACGATCCGCGCCTTAAGGTGGATGCCCTTATTTTGCCAGGGCATGTTAGCACCATTATCGGCGTTGAGCCCTACCGTTTTTTGGCGGAAAAATACGGCATTGCCGGCGTCATCACCGGGTTTGAGCCCGTCGATGTGTTGCAGGGTATCGCCATGATTATGCGTCAGCTGCATGAAGGTCGTGCCGAAATAGAGATTGCCTATGCGCGTGGTGTTATGGCCCAGGGCAATCCGGTGGCGATGGCCGCCATCGAAGAAGTGTTTGAAACCTGCACGGCCACGTGGCGGGGGCTGGGCGACATCGAGGGTTCGGGCTATCGGATACGCCCCGCCTACCAGCGCTTTGATGCAGTTCGTCGCTTTGCCCCGGCGGTGGAACCGACGCAGGATCCGAAGGGGTGTCGCTGCGGCGATGTGCTGCGTGGCATCATGGCACCCGATGCGTGCCCGCTGTTTCGCACGCTGTGTTCGCCGGAAAACCCGGTGGGTCCTTGCATGGTGTCTTCGGAAGGCTCGTGCGCGGCGTATTATCGCTACTACTAAGGTATCCCGGAACAACAGGCGCCCAATCAGGCGCTTTTTGGCGTGCCAGAAATGGTACTAATTTAGTAACATTAACTCTTCACATTTGAAGATTTGGTGATAAAATGGAGAAAAGTTCTCAAAAGGGGAACAACTCTGCACCGAGGGAGCCATCCTTCGCAGGGTGAAAACAATGCACGGTGCCTGCGTGCAGCAACAAGAAAAGGGGGTGTGGGGGATGGAGCTTTTTGCCGATATTGCTTTTCTATC
This sequence comes from Raoultibacter sp., assembly GCA_036640375.1. Taxonomy (GTDB): domain Bacteria; phylum Actinomycetota; class Coriobacteriia; order Coriobacteriales; family Eggerthellaceae; genus JAVWGW01. Next base: position 10,837 of record JAVWGW010000001.1, read on the forward strand.
GCGTCTTCAGTTTGCACTGACGGTGGCTTTCCACTTCATATTCGTGCCGCTTTCTATTGGCTTGGGTTTGATTCTTGCCATCAACGAAACGCGGTACTACAAATCAAAAAGCCCGGAAGATTCGGCTGCCACGCGCTTTTGGGTGAAGATTTTCACCGCGACATTTGTGGTCGGTGTGGCCACAGGCATCACGATGGAATTCTCCTTCGGCACCAACTGGGCCGATTATTCCCGCTTTGTCGGTGACATTTTTGGAGCACCGCTTGCCGCCGAAGCGCTTTTGGCCTTCTTCTTAGAGTCGGTGTTTTTGGGCGTGCTGGTGTTTGGGCGCAAGCGCGTTTCGCAGAAGTTTTACCTGGTGTCGGCTTGGCTGGTGTGGTTTGGTTCCTGCCTTTCCGGCCTGTGGATACTCATTGCCAATTCCTGGATGCAGACCCCGGCCGGAGCCGAGCTTGCCGCCGATGGCAGCAAAGCGGTCATCACCGACTTTTTGGCGGCCGCGTTTAATCCCTCCATTTTGTCGCGCTATTCCCATGTGATTACCGCGCTGCTTATTATGGGCGCCTTCCTTTCCATCGCCGTCGCGGCGTGGTATTTGAAGAAGGGCAAGCACGCCGATTTCGCCATGAAAACCATGAAAACGGGCGCGGTTGTTGCCCTTATCACCACGGGTCTTATGATTTTTTCCGCACACAGTTCTGCCGTGTTGGTTTCTGTGGAACAGCCCACGAAGCTTGCCATGATGGAAGGCCAATACACCAGCGAGAAAATGCCGCTGTATGCCTTTGGCTGGGTCGATCAGGAAAACCAGAAAGTTATCACGCCCTTTGCCATTCCGGGCGGCACCAGCATGCTTGCTTCGGGGTCGTTTGATACGGTGTATCCGGGGCTCAATGAACTTGCCGATGGCCAGTATGGCGATGATTTCACACCGGAAACGGTCGCCGATTTGCCGGTCAACTTCGTGTTCCAAAGCTATCACCTCATGGTGGCCATGTTTGGTCTCATTGCGCTGTGTGTGGCGCTGGCCCTTATCTTCACCTGGCGTGGCGGCAAAATCCGTAACATGAAATGGCTGCAAACCCTGCTGCTTGTTTCGCCTATTTTCCCGTTTATCGCTATTCAGACCGGGTGGATTACCGCAGAAGTGGGTCGCCAGCCGTGGGTTGTGTATCCTTCGACTTCGGGGCCTGAAGGGGTAAGCCTTCTTACCAACGACGCCATTTCGCAATCCGTTTCTGCCCCCGAACTGTGGATTACGATCGGCTTGTTCGTGCTCGTTTACGCATTCCTGTTCGTTGCGTGGGTGCGCGTGCTTTCCGGCTTTATCAAGCGCGGTCCTGTGTTGGAAGGCCCGGAAGCTGAACTGGCGGGTGCCACGCCTGCCGACGCATCTGCTGCTGGGGTTAAGGTTGCTGCAAAAACCGACGGTAGCGCTAACGCAAAGGACGGTGAGTAATCATGACGTTTTTCGCCGTATTGTGGTTCATTCTCATTTTTGTTTTGATCGCGGGCTATTTCGTGTTGGACGGCTTTGACCTGGGTGCCGGGGTGCTGTATCCCTTCGTTGCTAAAAACGATAAGGAAAAGGCCATCGTGCGCCGCAGCGTGGGGCCTGTGTGGGACGGCAACGAAGTGTGGCTGCTCACGGCGGGTGGCGCGCTGTTCGCCGCGTTCGCGCCGGCTTATGCCACGACGTTTTCCGGCTTCTACCTGGCTATCATGCTGGTGCTGTTCGGCCTGATCGTGCGTGCGGTTTCCCTTGAATTTCGCGCTCACGACCCGCAATGGGGCCGCGCCTGGGACATATGCTTTTTCGTGGGATCGCTGCTGCCGGCCTTGTTGTTTGGTGTTGCCGTGGGCAACATCTATGCGGGCATTCCGATGAACGCCAATGGCGATTACGCGGGTCTTCCGCTGATTGGCCTGATCACACCCTTCACGCTGCTGTGTGGCTTGCTGGGTTTGAGCATCTTCCTATCGCAGGGCGCCACCTGGATTTCGCTGAAAGCCCCCAAGCCTTCCGCTGTGCGCGACCGTGCGGCCAAGTTGCGCTTGCCCTTGCAGATTGCGGCCTTGGTGCTGTTCGCGGCCGTTTCGGTGTATGCCCACTTCATCATTCAGCCCACGATGGATCCGGCCTTGGGCGTGCTGCGTTGGTTGTTCGCCATCCTGTTTGTCGTGGCGCTTGTGGCCAGCATTGTGTTGGTGAAGAAAAAGGATTGCGACTTAGGAGCCTTTTTGGCCAGCTGCGCTTCGGCGGTGTGCCTGATCGGCCTTTTGGCTTCATCGATGTTCCCCAACCTGGTTGTGGCCACCAGCGGTGAAACCATCACGCTTATGAGCGCGGCATCATCTGAATTGTCGCTGATGTGGATGACGATTATCACCTGCGTCGGCTTGCCGCTTGTGCTGATTTACCACGTGGTCATCTATCGCACCTTCCGCGGTCGTGTGACGGAAGAAGATATCGAAGGCTACTAGCACGCTTGCGTGTGAGTGTGAGCATGCGCCAAGGAAAGCTTTATGGCGCGCGCATGTGTAAAATGTAGGAAGCTTAGAGCAAATGAGACACGCCCCGACCTTCGCGTTGGGAAACGGTCTCATTTTTGTTTCTTACTTCAAGCGAGCAGGCCCCCTACGCAGCTTCAAGTGCGCTAGAATAGAGCAGCAATCAGCGGTATCCACGGGTGACGCTCCGAAAGGGGGGATCCCAATGGAAATTCTCATGGCGCTTGCAGCAAGCTGCACAATCTTAGCTTTTTTGCTCGATGTTGCTGAGTTTATCCTGAAAAGGATGACGAAGAATAAAAAAGACCGCTAGAGCGGACACTCTAGCGGTTTAGAATCTCTGCGTCACCTGGAAACTTTAACAGAACGGGTGCCGCTGATTGCCCTTATTGTAGCAAGATTGCCCACAGGGTTCCACCCCAAACACCCAAAGGCCATAAAACCCGGCCTCGCTCGCGTGCCCTGGCGAAGGGTTGCCTCCCCGCGCAGCGCACGCCGCGGGGCGTTTAACTATTGGATGCAAAAGGCCGCATAGAGGGGAATGCTTTTGATGCCGTTTTCATAACCAAAGTTTTTTGTGGAAAGGCGTAGCGCGTATGTGGGCTGGTATTTTTCCCGATAGACACTCAGGCTTTTTGACCGCACGTTATTTGAGGATTTGACCTCCACAGGAACGGCCGCAGACGCAGTGGTGGCGATAACAAAATCCACCTCCGCTTTTCCTTCGCTTACCCAGTAGCGTGGCACAATCCCTTTCGCTACCAAAGCCTGGGCCACGTAATTTTCCGTGAGCGCACCCGCATCAATTTTTTTCCAGTCGTCTTGGTTTAACAACATCGCAGCTTTCAATTGCATGCTTGCAGAAAGCAAGCCCGTGTCGGCCATATATACTTTGAAGGCGGCTCTGTTTTCCTGCGCCGCAAGGGGGATGTGCCCCGATGTTATCTGAAAACACCGCGTAATAAGACCAGCTGCCGAAAGCCAGGTAAGCGCCGTATCGTATTGAGCTGCGCGTCCGCCGCTGCGCACGGTCTTATATTGGAACTTTTTGTTCTCTTTCGATAGCTGAGCTGCTACGCTGTGCCAAGCTTCCATAATGCGCGCTGTTTCGTAGGGCTGCGCGTATTTTGCCATATCAGCTACGTACAAATCGAGAATATTATTTTGCACATCCGCAACTTCTTCGAAATCGCCCGTTTCTGCATAGACACATACGGCTTCCGGCATGCCCCCCACCAAAACATAGGCACGATAAAGCTCAAGCGCTCGATCGTGTAAGAAATAAGGCGCATCCGTCGCGTAGCAGTTTTTGATGCCATCCACCAAAGAACCCTGGTCAATCGCAGCTAAAAATTCATCAAACGCCATTGGGTGCAGCGTGAGCGCATCCACCTTGCCCACGGGAATAGAATAGCCCTCACGGTTAACGGCCACGCCAAGCAGGCTTCCCGCCGCAACGACGTAGGCCTCCGGCATGTCTTCGTAAAAGTACTTCAGGGAAGCGAGTGCTCGGTTTGATGCCTGCACTTCATCAAAAACGATAAGCGTATTTGTGGTGTCGATGGGATGCCCGGCCACCTGGGCTAAATTTGCAAGAATAACCTTAGGCGAAAGATCTCCCGAAAAAGCTGCTCGGGCAGTTGCTTGTTTTTCCAGATCAAAATACTCAACATGATTAAAGCTGCGTGACCCAAATTCTTTTAGCAAGTATGTTTTGCCCACCTGACGAGCCCCATAGAGAAGTAAAGGCTTGCGCCGCTTCTTGGTTTTCCAGGCATTGAGCTTGTAAAGCGCGTTTCTATCCATGGCGGCAACCCCTTCCTTTTGTAGGCTCAGAATAGCTTTATCTTCCGAAAAATGCAATCGAATACATTTTTTGGAACCTAAAAATGTCACACATGACACTTTTCGGAAGATTGGGCAAGGGCGGGGGTTTCCTCTACCGCAGGTATCTGGCTTTGACAACCTGCAGGCTGCTGACAGTTTGCCTGCGCTCGTGCAGGTGTGCCAGCAGCGTGTCCCAAAACCGTTCGCGGGGTTTTTGGGAGGGGCGCGCGCGGCTATGGTATACTTTCTCCACGCTTTAGCGCAGTAAAGTCATAAAGTGCGATAGTGTGCTTGTGTCGCAAGAGGGAAGGGATAGTTTTACCATGAAGAAAAAGCTCATGATTCTTGCCAGTGTTGCCTGCATGGTGTGCCTTTCGGCCGTCGTGCTCGCGGGCTGCTCTGGTGGTGCCGCGACCGACAAAAAGGCCGAAGGCGAAGGCGCGCCCGCGGCACCCAGCACCACGTTTACGGTCGGTTTCGACCAGGATTTCCCCCCTTATGGTTATGTTGGCGATGATGGCAAATTGACCGGTTTCGATCTTGACCTGGCCAAAGAGGTATGCGCGCGCAATGGTTGGGAATGCAAGCTTGAACCCATCAACTGGGATACGAAGGATACGCTGATCAACAGCGGTTCGATCAGCTGCATTTGGAACGGCTTCACCATGGAAGGCCGCGAAAACGATTACACCTTTGCCGGGCCTTATATGGATAACAGCCAGGTTGTCGTGGCAAAAAAGAGTTCGAACATCACCGATTTTGCCGGCTTGAAAGATAAAGTTGTGCTGGCGCAGGCCGATTCCGCTGCACTGCATCTGCTTGAGGCTGGCGGCGACCAGGCCGCTTTGGCTGCAACCTTCAAAAAACTCGACACCATCGGCGAATACAACACCGCCTTCATGCAGCTTGAAAGTGGCGCCGTTGATGCGGTGGCGCTCGATTTGCCCGTGGCCAAGTTCCAGATAAGCGGCAAGGAAGACAAATACACCATCATCGATGAAAAGCTTTCTTCCGAACACTACGCGGTCGCCTTCAAGAAGGGCAACACCGAACAGGCTGAAGCCGTGCAGAAAACTTTGCAAGAAATGGTTGCCGACGGCACCGTTAAAAAGATTGCCGAAAAATACGCCGACCAAGGCATCAGCTACGACATGTGGATTCTCAAAGCTTAAGGTGTGCGGGTTTCACTACTACGCAATAAAGTGGTAAATTACAGGAGCCCTTCATGTGGGGGCTCCTTTGTGTGTATCGTGGAAGAAAGATAGGACACGTTTATGGATATGGCGACGATGATGACGCTGCTGGGCGAAGGATTCTTGGTCACGCTGCAGATTTTCTTTTTGACGCTCGTGGGCTCGCTGCCGCTGGGCGTGGTGGTGGCGCTTGCGCGCATGAGCAGCTTTAAGCCGCTGGCCATGATCACGCGTTTCTACATTTCCGTCATGCGCGGCACCCCGCTGATGCTGCAGATGTTCTTCGTGTTTTTTGCACCGTTTTACCTGTTCCAGATTGAACTAGGCAGTGATTATAAGTTTTGGGCGTGCGTCATCGCCTTCATTGTCAACTACGCGGCCTACTTCGCCGAAATCTATCGCGGCGGCATCCAGTCCATGCCGCGCGGGCAATATGAAGCGGCCAGCGTTTTGGGGTATTCCAAGGCGCAGACCTTCATGAAAATCATCTTCCCGCAGGTAATCAAGCGTATTTTGCCTGCTATGAGCAACGAAATCATCACGCTGGTAAAGGATACTTCCCTGGCTTTCGCCATCGGCGTTTCCGAGATGTTCACCGTGGCAAAATCGGTCGTGGCGGCACAAAAGGGCATGGCGGCCTTCGTGGTGGCGGGCGTATTTTACTACCTGTTTAACCTGTGCGTCGAAATCATTTTGAACCACAGCGAAAAGAAGCTGAACTACTACCATGACTAGGAGTGCCGGTATGGATGCACGCGCGCAGGCCATCGTAAGCCTTGATCACATCAAGAAAAGCTTTGGGGAAACCGAAGTCTTGCACGACATCAGCCTACGGGTGGAAAAAGGCGAGGTCGTGGCCATCATCGGGCCTTCCGGCTCGGGCAAATCGACCTTTTTGCGCTGCGCCACGTTGCTGGAAACCTTTGAGGCGGGGCGCCTGGCCTATGGGGATGTGGTTGTTGCCGAAAACGATGCGACAGGGCGCGCAATCTACGCCGATCGCGCCACGCAAAAAGCTGCCAAGATGCGCTTTGGCCTGGTGTTTCAAAACTTCAACCTGTTTCCGCATTACACTGTGATGAAAAATATCACCGACGCGCCGATAGGGGTGCAGAAGCGTCCGCGTGAAGAAGTGTTTGCCGAAGCGCGGCGGCTTTTGGCGAAGCTGGGCTTGGAGGGCAAAGAAGATATGGTGCCCTGCGAACTTTCCGGCGGCCAGCAGCAACGGGTCGCCATCGCGCGTGCGTTGTGCTTAAACCCTGCCATCCTCTACTTCGACGAACCCACCAGCGCGCTTGACCCGCAGCTGACCATCGAGGTGTTAAGGGTTATCCGCGATTTGGCGGCCGAGCATATGACCATGGTTATCGTCACCCACGAAATGAATTTCGCGCGCGACGTGGCCGACCGCATTATCTTTATGGAAGGCGGCGTGATTGTGGAAGAAGGTAGCGCAAACGACCTGATCAATCACCCGCAGCACCAGCGCACGAAAGAATTTTTGGCAAAGTACGAAGGCTAGATTTGGGCGACGAAGGGGTTGCGATGGCAGACGTTTCCAGTATTTTTCAAGAGGGCATTTCGATGGTGCGTGGCGCGGTGTCCAATGTGACCGTGGAACAGCAGGGCTTCATAAAGGCCTTTGTGCGCCTGTGTACCGATGGGTGGTTGCAGGGCTGGCACGAACGCAACGGCGGCAACCTGACCTATCGCATGACGGCGGCGGAAGTGGCGTCGTGCCAGTCCTTTTTTCGGGAAGAACCCAGCGCCTGGGAGCCTCTGGGCGTGCAGGCCGAAAACTTGTGCGGCGAATTTTTTGTGGTCACTGGTGCCGGGGTTTTTCTGCGCAATGTGGGTCTTGACCCCGCGAGAGCCCTTGGCATTGTGGAAATAAACGCGCAGGGCAATGCGCGGCGCGTAGTGTGGGGCTTCAAGGAAGGTGGGCACCCCACCAGCGAATTTGCCAGCCACTTTGTTGCCCATGCGGCGCGGGCACAGGCCACGGGCGGGGCATGCCGCGTGATCTACCACGCGCACCCCACCAACCTTATTGCCCTTACGTTCGCGGTGCCGCTTGAGGCGCGCACGCTTTCGCGCATCCTGTGGCGGTCGATGCCCGAATGCCTGATGGCGTTTCCTGCCGGCGTGGGCGTTGTGCCGTTTATGGTTCCCGGCAGCGCTGAATTGGCGCAGGCAACGGGTGCCCTCATGGCAAGCTACGATGCTGTTATGTGGGCGCAACATGGCCTTTTGTGCGCCGGCCCCGATTTCGACACCACGTTTGGCCTCATGCACACCCTCGAAAAATCCGCCGCAATCCACGCCCAAGCCTGCGCCTTAAACGGAGGCTCCCCCTTCCCCCAAACCATCACCGACGCCAACCTGCGCACCCTAGCCACCACCTTAAACCTCCCCATAAACGAAGCGTTTTTGGATTAAGGAACCCATGAAGACACCGGCCAGTTTTCCTGACCGGTGTCTTCTGAGGAAAGAAAGATTCAAGCGCTAGGAAGCCTGCTACAAGAGGCAAGCAGCACTATTCTGCTGTACGAGCAAGAGCGCTTCGAGCTGAAATCCGCCCAAAAGCGCCACATTCCCCCACGTTGCCTCCGCCTTGGTAGAGGTTTCCCCATATCGACCCAAATTCACCAGCGGAATATAAGCCTGTAATAGGTTTTCCGTCGGGGTCAAGGATTTCTCCCTGTGCACTTCTGGTGGGTCCACCATCGGTGTTGAGCATTGCGGGAACGCAGAGCATTGCGTAATAAGGGCCTGCCGAAATTGCCGTCAGCGTGCTTGCTGGGCGATAGAATGCAAGGTCTTCTCCTTTGCTGACCGAATCATTCCATTGAGCGATTGTTTTTACAAGCTCCTGTTCAGGCACCTTTATTTTGGCAGCTAGCTCTTCAATGGATCCTGCGGATAAAGCCCAGCCTTCCGAGACGGGGTCTGTGGAGGTTTCTTTGGGTAGTGCGCCCGCCTCGAGTGCTGCTTGGTCGAAAATGAACCATGCTTTTTCCGGGAGCGGCATGTGTGCAAATGCACCTCCAAACTGAGTAGTGCCATGCCTGTACCCAACGTTTATTGTTGGGTCGGAATCAGGCGTAACAAACTTGCTAAAGTTATTGCATCCATCAAAGTCTTGATAAAAGCGTCGTCCATTTACTCCCACGGTAATTCCATGCTGTTTGGTTGTAAAGGAGTACAAGGTGGAAACAAATTTGGTGTTTTCCAGATTACGTAACGAAAGCCAATACTGAGCACCGCTGTGCATATGCCAAAAATCGGCACCGATTTTCATGCAAGCTCTATGGCCGTCGCCAGTGTTGGCTTTGCCAGCGAAGGGGTATCCCTTTACGCCGGTATAATTTTTGAGCATGCCAGGGTCGCTTTCAAAACCGCCGGTGCACATAATCACACCTCTTTTTGCTTTGTAATTTTTCCCGTTTGCGACAACTCCCTTGATTGTTTTTGTTGAGGGGTCTTGGACGAGGGATTCAAGGGGTGTTGATGTCTTATAAGTAATAGACTCTTTACGGTTGGCCATTACATCGAGAAGGAAAGAGTGAATATGGTGAGGCTGGTCGCCTTCGGTTTTAAAAAGGATGAACCCTACGGTGTTATCATTAGGAAATTCTGGGAATTCATTGAAGACTTCTTCTTTTGTACCGGGCTTAATGAGGTTAAGCCATTCGGTTTTTGCGCCCAATCCTGTAATCCAGCTTAAGTTTTCACCCATACCCATTGCGAAGGCTTTGACGACATCTTCTGGGGTGCTATCGTCAAATAGTTCATTCAAATAAACCATTGCTTCATCTGGATCCTCAACGTACAGTTGGTATCCGGCGCAAAATGGGCTGTTTCCGTTTGGCGTAACATCCTTTTCTAGTACAAGGCATGTTGCGCCATTGCCTTCGTCTGCCACAGTAATGGCTGCCGTAACGCCGGCAAGTCCTGCCCCTACAACAATAACATCGTACTCATCATCCCATTTTATTTGATCGGAAGTGGTGGCTTTACTTGCCCCTGGTGCGCACCCGGCCAGACCAAAAGCTGCAGCTCCTGCTAGAGCAACCCCTGTTCCTTTAAGAAAGTTGCGCCTTGAGGTTGCTGTGTCAGGTGTTTTTGTTGCATTAATTGATGGTGTCATTAGATCCCCTTCTATTGGCTATCAGTAATCTTGGCGGTTTCAAAATCTTGTATAGGTTTTGGAAACTTGGCCTAGGCCAGTGTGCTTTTTCTGCCCGTGCGGCACCATCGCCAAATTGTCTAGCAGGGCTTCTCTGTATCCCCAAACTGGACTATTTTGTAGAAAAGCATTCAAATTTGTTAAATTAGTAAACTCATCAACCGATGGGTATCGTATTGCAGCTATCATAAAGCGCATATACAAGGTTAGTCAGTGAGCCCCATGAGGGATGTCTAAAATTTTGAAGCTTATAGGTGTTCAGATTTGAGGTTAATACTACTTTTGAAAGCAGGGATTGATGGTGGAATCGGTTCAGGGTAAGGGGGTCGTTGCTGCCTCGTTGGGCGCTCTGGGATTGGCTGCTGTAGGTATATGGTCTGACCTGCTTGGGCACTACTCTGGTTTTGCTCTTGCTTCTACAGGTATTCAGTCGATTGCAAATGCACGACTGTTTTTTCTTATCGGGTTTACTGTTGCTGCGGTAGTTTCGATAGGAATTCCTCGTTTAAGCAAATTTCAAACCCTTCTTCTTCAGGCGCTTTTACCGGTTTTAGGATGTGTCGGCACCGTTTTGTTTGGCCTTGCTTATGGGCAAGATATTGTTTCGTCAGATGTGCTGGCTATCATAGGCCTTTTGTTCTGCGGGGCAAGTTACTACGGTATGGCGACCATATTCTTTTGCGAGCTCGCCAAGGTTCAGTGTTTTTCAACTGCGGTATGGGCTGTAGCTGCGGGTCTTTTTCTTAAGACACTGCTTGGGGGCATGGTAGGTCTTCATGTATCAAGCGATATTCAGTTTGTTCTTGCAATCGTGCTTCCTTTGCTTGCGCTCGGGTGTCTTAAGTTGATGCGGAAGCTAAGCGACGCCAGATATTTATTGTATTACCAATCTCACGGTGAAGCGACAAAAGCGGGCGTACGCAATCTTCCTTACTTTTTCATAGCTGCCTCGGTTATTGTTGCTGCTCTGCGTGGTTTTAGCCATCTTGGCTTATGGGGGGAAGGGTACCTTGGCTCTTCAGTAGTCTCATTTACCGGGTATATTATAGTAGGGCTTTCGCTTGCTGCCCTTACTTACGGAGCTCTTGTCCGCAATAGTAGCAAGCAAATGCTACAAAGATACCAACCTGCTTTCTTGGTTCTCATTGGCGGGTTTCTGGTGTATGTGGCTCAAAATCAGCTTCCGGGAGTAGAGTCTTGGGAAACATTGCTTTCTGGAGTGTTTGTTGCGACGGAGCTTTTTGGGCATTTACTGTTGCGAGCAGTCGTTTTTACCGCCATAAGAACTACGACGGTTCCTGGATGGCGTTTTCAGGGGATGAGCGATGCTGCGTATGGGGTTACCTCGATTGTTTGGGCGTTGCTTCTACAAAACGCCGTCGTAAGCGTGCAACTGCTTGTTATGGTTGCTTTATTCTTTTCGATGATGGCGGCAATAAGGCCTTTAAGCAAAAGGCCTTCTGAGGCGGAAATCCCTGAATCAAAACTTGGAGAGTTCGCCACACAAAACGAAGTGAAAAACACTGGTGAGTGCAGCCTTGCTTCCTGCGACGCATCGGCGAACAGTTGGTCGGATGTCAACGAGCGAATGCTGGAATTTTATAAGGCTCTTTCTCGGGATTTCGGCCTTTCCCCCAGAGAAACCGATGTATTTTTGTTTCTAACGCAAGGACGAAGCAGGCCCTATATTTGCGAAGCCTTGTTCCTTTCTGACGGTACGGTAAAAACCCATATCACTCATATCTATCGCAAATTTAATGTGCATTCACGCCAAGAGTTGCTTACTGCCATCCAAGAGGCACAGACGCAGCAGGAAGCTATTGGAGATACTGGCTGCAGGCTGTAATCTTTTCAAAAGCCCGCCTTAATTAAGGCTATAGCGGTTCGAATGAAAGGATGTCCTATGGGTTCAATGACGACTGTGACCGTTGCTGAAGCGCGTGCTCATTTTTCCAAGATTGGGTCTGCCGTTAATGCAACAGGAGAATCGGTAACTGTTTTTCGCAACTCTAAGCCTTGGCTCATCATTGCGCCCGTTGAGGAAAAAGCGCCGAATGTTGAAACAAGGAAAGCAATGATGGAGGCCGATGAGCTGCTCTCAAACCCAGAGCGACAACGTTTTTCGTCGTTTGAGGATATGATGGATGAACTAAAGCGAGAAACACATGCTCAGGCCTGAGCATGTGCGATGCTGCAAAAAAAGGGACGCCCGATTTTGGGGCGTCCCTGGTGTTTCGTGTAAGGTGCGACTTTGCGCTAAGGCGCTAGTCTTGCTGCTTGAGCAGGCCGTATCCGCCGTCATCGCGGCGATAGAGCACGCGCACTTTGTCGGAATCGCGGTCGGTGTAGGCGAAGAAATCGTGGCCCAAAAGGTCGATCTTCACCAGCGCTTCTTCTTCGGTCAGCGGCTCGAATGAAATTTCCTTCACGCGCAAAATAGCATCATCGTCGCCGGAAAGCTCGGTCATCAGTTCATCAAGGCTTGCGCCTGTCGCAGGAATTTCGCGCACGGTTTCGCCGCCGCGTACCTTGCGATCAACGACCTTCGTCTTGTATTTGCGCAGCTGACGCAGCACTTTGGCTGCAGCAACGTCAATTGCGGCGTACATGTCTTCTTCGCTTTCTTCCACGCGAACGATGTGACCCTTCGTGCGCAGCGTTACTTCGCACACGGCCGGTCGTGGGTTGGCAGGATTTTTTTCAACATAAAGAATGATTTCAGCGTTCAAGGGGCTGATGTCCATAACCTTCATGGAATTGCCGATTTTCTCTTCGGCATACTGATGCAAAGCATCGGTGATGGGCATCTTACGTCCGGTGACAGTGATCTCCATTAGCGCTCACCTCTTACCTCGTAGGGAATAAAAAAACAGCCTGCGAACAACTTCCTTGCTTGGGCGCTTCTTGCGAATGCGCACCTAAACCCTGAAGTTGACTCCTTTCGCCAGCCGATAGGCATAGCATAGCGCACTTTGAGCTATTTTGCTCGACATGTGGCAGGGTCGTTGAAAAAAAGGGGGGAAAGCATAGCAAAGCCGGGGGAAGGTGGCGAAAACTGATCCGTGGCGCAAGGTGAGCGCGCCTTGCCGGTTACGATAAGGTTCCGGAAAGCGAATCGTGGACGGCGCAGGGGTGCCAAGCGGTTAGAATAGGGGATTCATAAAAGCTCTTTACTCGTTTTAGCGGGAGAGATATTGGGTGCACAGGTGCCCAAGCAAGCACAAAGGAGGCGTTATGGCAGCGAACAATCCGATGCAAGAACCCCTGTTCATTAAAGAGGTTCAAGGGCATCATGCTCGCTACGGAAAGCTTCTTAAGTTCACGCATTCATCCACAAAGGCCGCCGCAGCCATGCTTGCTGCCGCCATCGTTGCGCTGATTGTGGCAAACAGCGGCCTCTACGAACCGTTCATGGCGTTTTGGGAAACGGAGTTCACCATCGGGTTCGGTGATTCGCTGTTCACCATGTCGCTCATCCACATTATTAATGATGTGTTTATGGCCATCTTCTTCTTGATGATAGGCCTGGAAATAAAGTATGAAATGTCGGTGGGCGAACTGACGAATATCCGCCAGGCGCTGCTGCCCGTGTTGGCAGCCTTCGGCGGCGTGCTGGTGCCCATAGCAATCTACCTGGCCTTTAACGCATCCAACCCCGAAACGGCTCATGGTTGGGGCGTGCCCACCGCAACCGATATCGCCTTTGCCTTGGGCATCATGGCGCTTTTGGGCAACAAGGTGCCCAACGGCGTGCGCGTATTTTTATCCACGCTGGCTGTGGCTGACGACATTATAGCCATCCTGATCATCGCGTTTTTCTACGGCCACGCACCCGCCGTGGGGTGGCTTTTGGCAGCGGGCGTTGTGCTGCTGGTGCTGATAGCCATGAACCGCTCGCACATCTATTCGCTGGTTCCTTACCTGTTGGTGGGCGTGTTGCTGTGGGTGTGCGTGTTTATGTCGGGCATTCATTCCACCATTGCGGGCGTGCTTTTGGCCTTCACCATCCCGGCGGGTTCGCGCGTGAACCTGAAAAACTTTGCCTCGTGGTCCGGCACGAAGGTGAAGCAGGCCAACGAATCGTTTATTGCGAACGTGCCCATTTTGGGACAGGCCGATTACATCGAAAACGTCACGCACCTAAGCCGCGTTTCCCGCGAGGTTGTGCCGCCCGCCACGCGCCTGGAACGCGCGCTGCATCCCTGGGTCAACTTTGCCGTGTTGCCGCTGTTTGCTCTTACCAATGCCGGGGTATGCCTGATCGATGGTTCGCTGGGTAACATTTTCGCCGACCCTGCGCTCTATGGCGTGTTTTTGGGTCTTGTGCTGGGCAAACCTATCGGCATTGTGCTGTTCAGCCTGATAACGGTGAAGCTCAAAATTGCGAACCTGCCCGAACATTCGCAGTGGATGCATATTGTGGGCGCCGGCATTTTGGGTGGCGTCGGTTTCACCATGGCCATTTTCGTGGCGAACCTTGCGTTTACCGATGCGGCCGTTGTCACCACGGCCAAGGTGGGCATCCTTTCGGCCTCGGCGCTGGCGGGCGTTGTCGGCTTCCTCTTTTTGTGGGTGCAGGCGCGCCGCGATACGAAAAACGGCATATCCTACATCACCACTTCCGACGAAACGCTGTGCCGTCAATCGGCGGGGGAAGAAGCCAAGCGTGCAGGCGCTGAAGTGCTTGAAGAAATTAGCAGCCCCTTGTTAAGCCGCGAAATCGAAGCGGCGCAGCAGGAATTTGGCATCGCTGAAGTGGTGGTTGATCTGGGGGAAGATAATCGTCGCAGCGATGGATAAATACACTGCGACCCCGCAAAAGGAGCAGGCATGAACGCTACATCCCCCGTGCAAGGCGAAGTCACCCTGCGTCTTGCCATCGAAGGCATGCACTGCGCAAACTGTGCGGCCAACATAGAGAAAAACTTCAACGCGCATCCCGCCGTGGCAAGCTGTGCTGTCAACCTGGCAACGAATACGGCACAGGTGAAGTTTGACCCAACACGCGCAAGCGTCGATGACCTGCTGCGCATCTTCGACAAGCTTTCTTTTTCGGCGGAAGTCATACCTGAGGGCGCCCCCCTTGTTGACAAGGCGCGACGCGCCAAGGAAGCGAATACGCGCGCGCACGATTTCCGCGTTTTTCTGGCCTCACTGGTGCTGACGGTGCTTATTGTGGGCATCGGCATGCTTCCCGGCGCCCATCATGCGGTGGGTGCTGCGCTTGCAAACTTTTTGCAGGGCGGCGAACCCACCGGGATGCAGGCGATGTTTGCGGCCAATATTTTGCTGCTGGTCTTAACGATTCCCGTTCAATTTGGCTGTGGCGCGCGTTTCTATAAAGGGGCGCTCGGTGCGCTGCGGGGTGGTGCGGCCAACATGGATGTGCTGGTGGCGCTGGGCACCACGATCGCTTTCGTCTTTTCGGTGTGGATCACATTTTCGGGCACGATGGTCAACGGCGGCATGCCCTATTTTGAAACCTGTGCGATGCTGATCACCTTTGTGCTGCTGGGCAAAATACTGGAAACGCGGGCAAAGGGCGCTACCAACCAGGCCATCGAATCGCTGATGAATTTAACCCCGGCAACGGCCTGCGTTGTGCGCGGCGGCAAAGAAGAAACGCTGCCGCTTTCCCAGGTCATGGTGGGCGACACAGTAATGGTGCGTCCGGGCGAAAAAATGCCCGTGGATGGGCAGGTGGAACAGGGATCATCCGAAGTTGATGAAAGCATGCTTACCGGCGAGCCTATCCCCGTGCTCAAGCAGGCGGGCGATGCTACCACGGGCGGCACCATCAACACCACGGGGGCGCTTTGTGTGCGCGCGCTGCGCGTGGGTGCCGATTCCACCTTGGCGCGCATTGTGCGTGCGGTGGAAGATGCCCAAGGATCAAAAGCCCCCGTGCAGCGCTTGGCCGATAAAATTGCGGCTATTTTTGTGCCAGCAATTTTGCTTATCGCCCTGGTCACGTTTGCGGGATGGCTGTTGTTGGGGCCAACTCCGGCGGGCATCGAACGCTTCCAGCAGGCACTTTTGTGCGCGGTGGCCGTTATCGTGGTGGCGTGCCCCTGCGCTTTGGGGCTGGCCACGCCCACGGCGCTGATGGTGGGTATGGGCATAGGTGCAAAATCGGGCGTGCTTATTAAAGATGGCGCTGTGCTAGAAAAGTTGTGTGCCTTAAAAGCCGCCGTGTTCGATAAAACGGGCACCTTGACGGTGGGTCAACCCGGCGTGCTTGCGACCACGGCAAGCGATGCCGACCTGCGCTTGGCGGCGGCGCTTGAAGCAAAAAGCGAGCATCCCCTAGCGCGCGCCATTGTTGCCTATGCGGCGGCACGCGGTATAGACGATGTGCCCGAAGCCGAAACCTTTGTTGCCCTGGTGGGCAGCGGTGTGGAAGGGATTGTGGAAGGGCATGCGGTATTCGTCGGATCCACCATCGTGGTGGATGGGCGCCAGGCGGGCACATTCACGTTTTCCGATGAAGTGAAGCCCGACTCTGCAGCAGCAGTTGCGCGGCTGCACGCCGATTACGCCATCGAAGCCTTCATGGTTACGGGGGATGCCGCAGGCCCGGCGCTGCGCGTGGCTCAGCAGGTAAACATAGACCCCGACCACGTGTTTTCTCAGGTGAAGCCCTTCGAGAAGGCGGAAAAAGTGGCAGCTGTCAAAGGGGCTTTCCCCCCTGAAAACAACCTGCTTGCCTTCGTGGGCGATGGCATCAACGATGCACCCGCTTTAGCGGCGGCCGATGTGGGCGTGGCCATGGCCAGTGGCACCGATGTGGCGCTTGATGCGGGTTCGGTTGTGCTGATGCGCAACCGCTTAAGCGATTTCGTGATGGCCATTCGCCTTTCGCGTGCGACGATGCGCAAGGTGAAACAAAACTTGTTTTGGGCACTCATTTACAACGCTATCATGATCCCCTTGGCAGCCTTCGGCATCATCGCCCCCGAACTGGCCGGGGCAGCCATGGCGCTTTCCAGCGTGACGGTGGTGTCAAATTCCCTGCTGCTCAAGCGCTTTCGGGCGTGATTCGTTGGCTCTTAGTGTGCCTCATTGCGTGATTTTGTGAATATGTGCCTATGCAAGGCCGTGAAGGGTTTAGCCGGCAGGGGTTTTCTGTTACCATAAATGGCAGCTTGTGCTCAACGCATTTTATGCTCAATTCAGGGAGGCTTCATGAGCGAGCAGAACAACACACTTAGTAGACGAGCTTTTATGGGTGGCGCCGCTTTTATCGGTGCTGCATTATGCATAAATCCTGCCATTGCGCTGGCCGATCCGACGGCAGCCGATAAGCAGGCCGAAGCGCAAACCGCGCTGGCTAGTCTCAATACCATGCAGGCCAATCTTGACCAGGCATCGAACGTCTATTATTCGGCTTTGGAAGAACACGAAGCCGCTCAGGCAAAAATGACCGAAGCGCAAACGCGCATCGACGAAGCAAACGGCCAGATTCTTGGGCTTCAGAGCAAGTTGGGCACGCGCGCGCGCAGCATGTATCGCAGCGGCGGGTCTTCCTTCCTCGATTTGCTGTTGGGGGCTACCACCTTCAACGAATTTGCCACCAACTGGGATATTTTGAATCAGATGAACGATTCCGATGCCACCATGGTGCAGCAGTCAAAAGAACTGCGAACCGAAGTGGAAAACCAGAAGGCCGAATACGCCAAGCAGGAAAAAATTGCTGCGGACAAAACGGCGGAAGCCAAAAAGGTTGCCGAAGAAGCTGCTGCTACAACGGCGGCCATGCGGGCAACCTATAACAGCCTCAGCACCGAAGCGGCAGCACTTCTCGCACAAGAACGCGCTGCTCAAGCGGCCGTGGAAGCAGCCAATGCAGCCCGGGTTATCGAAGAGGCAAGCAGGCCTTCTGCCCAGCCTCCCACAAACAACGGTGGCGGTGGCGGCGGCAACAGCGGCGGCGGTGGCAACGATGGTGGTGGCGGCGGTTCGGCACCGGGCCCGGCCTACGGCTCTGTTGTTGAATACGCTTACAGCAAAATTGGCAGCCCTTATGTGTGGGGCGGCAAAGGCCCCAACTCATTTGATTGTTCCGGTTTTGTTGCTTGGTGCTATGCCCAGGTGGGCATCTATGTACCGTCTTATACCGGTAGCCTCATGGGCTTGCCGCAGGTGTCCAGCCCCCAGCCCGGCGATATTGCCGTCAACTATAGCCACACGGGCATTTATGTTGGTGGTGGTTCCATGGTGCATGCTGCCACGGAAGGCGTCGGCGTTATTGAAGGTCCCGTGCAGGGCGGCATGATTTTTGTTCGTCCCTAAGCATTATCGGAGATTTGGTAAAGTTCTTTTCTTTTCCGATGGTTGTGTTACTATTACTGCCGCTGCTAGAAGGTGGCAAATCTCGGGATGTGGCTCAGTTTGGTAGAGCGCTGCGTTCGGGACGCAGAGGCCGCAGGTTCAAATCCTGTCATCCCGACCACGAGAGCCCACGGGGATGTAATCTTTATCGGATAACATCCCTTTTTTGAAGAGTTGTGGTACCCTAACGAAGTTAGTTTGAGCGAGTTGCACAGCGGGAAATCCCGCTTAGAAAGCTTGGAGGATTCTATGAAATTTGGTGGCATTGGAGTTCCTGAACTTCTTATCATTTTGGCGGTTGCTCTTTTGATTTTCGGCCCCAAAAACCTTCCGAAGCTCGGTAGCGCTTTGGGCAAAACCGTGAAAAACCTGCGCGACGGCATGGGCGGCGGCAACAAAGCTGTCGAAGAAGCTGAAGAAGAAGAAATCGTTGAAGAGGTTGTGGAAGAAAAGCCGGCTCCCAAAAAGACGACGGTGCGCAAAACCACTGCTGCTAAAACCACTACCAAGACTGAAGAATAGCATCACCATTTGTTTGTAACGCGGCATGTGCGCCGGAAAGGTTTGCGCATGTCGCGTCTAATTATGTGTACCGGGGTGCTCGTTGAGGGCACCCTTTGGTATACTGCGTAGGATTCAATAAGGGTAAAGCGCACCGGTCACAAGGCGGGTGCGACCGCGTATCGAACGGAAAAAATCATGGCAGACAGAGATTACATCCTTACCGCAGAAGGTAAAGTCAAGCTTGAAGAAGAGCTGCATTACCTGGAAAACGAAAAGCGTTCCGAAATTGGCGAACGTATTAAAGTGGCGCGCGAATTCGGCGATATTTCTGAAAACTCCGAATATGATGATGCGAAAAACGAACAGGGCATGATGGAAGCACGCATCGCCGAAATCACGCATATCTTGGGGGATGCCACCGTTGTCACCACGCCGAAGCGTTCCACCAAAGTGAACATCGGCTCGACGGTAACGGTCGATATGGCTGGGCGCGAACGCACGCTCACTATCGTGGGTGGCGCAGAAAGCGATGTGGCTGTTGGTCGCATTTCAAACGAATCGCCCGTAGGGGCTGCGCTTTTGGGCCACAAAAAGGGCGATGTGGTCACTTCTGTGGGGCCCACGGGTCGCGAAATTTCAATGACTGTTTTGAAGTTGGAGCACTAAAGCCAAGGTTTCAGCTTCGTTACGAACGGCCGTTTTTTGTGAGGGCGAGCAGCGGATGCTCGCCTTGTTCTTTTTGTAGGCTACAATGGACGGGACAAAATAGCACGGACTTTGAAAGGTTTTTCATGAACGAAGAAACGAAACCCACACAAACTTCTGACGCTGCGGCAACGGCGCAGGTAATCGAAGATGATCCCATTGAAGTCCGCCGTGCAAAACGCGAAGCGCTGATTGCTGCGGGGGGCACCCCTTATGGGGCGGCCTACCACTACACGCATCACATCGCCGATTTGGAAGAAAAATATGCCGCGCTCGAAAACGGCGAAGTGACCGAAGACGAAGTGTCGCTTGCGGGGCGCGTTATGGCGCGCCGCGACCAAGGCAAAATAATCTTTATGGAACTGCGCGATTCCACGGCCGATATTCAGCTGTTCTGCCGCATCAACGCTTTGGGCGAAGACGTATTCGCCGCCCTAAAAGAAGTGGATGTAGGCGATTGGATCGGCGTCTGTGGCACGATGATGCGCACGCGTCGCGGCCAGCTTTCCGTTGCCGCGGCCAGCTATACGCAGCTGTCAAAATCGCTGCGCCCCTTGCCCGAAAAATTCCACGGCCTTTCCGATAGAGAAACGCGCTACCGTCAACGCTATATTGACCTGGTGGTTAACCCCGAAGTGCGCAAAACATTCGAGGCGCGCTTCAAGGTTGTTTCCGCCATTCGCCGCTATATGGAAGATCTTGATTTCTTCGAAGTCGAAACGCCCATGCTGCATCCCATCGTGGGTGGTGCAAACGCCAAGCCGTTCATCACGCACCACAACGCGCTCGATCGCGAACTGTATTTGCGCATTGCTCCCGAACTTCACTTAAAGCGCCTGCTGGTGGGCGGTTTTGAAAAAGTGTTTGAACTCAATCGCTGCTTTCGCAATGAAGGTATGGATCTGACGCACAACCCCGAATTTACCACGCTTGAAGTGTATCAGGCCTATTCCGATGTGGAAGGCATGATGGATTTAACCGAAGGCATCGTGCGCCATGCGGCCTTGGCGGCGTGTGGCAGCTTGCAGGTGGAATTCCAAGGTCAGGCCGTCGATTTGGCGCTGCCGTTTAGGCGCGCTTCGATGATACAGCTGGCCAGCGAAGGGGCGGGTCGCGCCATCAACTTCGATCTTTCGCTCGACGAACTGCGCGACATTGCCAAGGGCTACCATATTAAGGTTGATGCTTCATGGGGCAAGGGCAAGCTTATCTGCGAAATTTACGAAGAGGTTGCCGAAGGCGCCATTGTGCAGCCCACCTTTGTCATCGATCATCCCGTTGAAGTTTCCCCCTTGGCCAAGCGGAAGGCCGACGATGAAAACGTGACGGACCGCTTTGAACTTTTGATTTGCGGCCATGAATACGCGAATGCTTTTACCGAATTAAACGACCCGGTGGATCAAGCCGCGCGCTTCCAGGCACAAGTCGACGCAAAAAGCTCGGGCGACGATGAAGCGATGGGCTACGATGCCGATTACATTCGCGCCTTGGAATACGGCATGCCCCCGGCCGGCGGGCTGGGCATCGGCATCGACCGCCTGGTGATGTTGTTGACCGATTCCGCTTCAATTCGCGATGTTTTATTGTTCCCCCACATGAGGGATGAAGCTTAAAGAAACCTTCAAGCAGAAAAGAGGCTGCTTATGTCATTCGATAAATTTACCGACAAGGCACGCAAAGTATTGGTGCTGGCACAAGATGAAGCGCGCATGCTGCACCAGCCCTACGTGGGCACCGAACACGTGTTATTGGCGCTGATCAAGGAAGAAGACGGCCTGGCCGCCAAAGCGCTCGACCGCCTGGGGGTGCAATACACATCCGTTGTGGGCGCCATCCGTCAGGTGGTGACCATCGACGAGTCCGCCGATGTTTCCGGCCACTTGAATTTCACGCCGCGCGTTAAGCGTGTTTTGGAAAACTCGCTGCGCGAAGCCATGCAGATGGGGCAAAGCTATATTTCAACCGAACACCTTTTGTTGGGCATTGTGCGCGAAGGCGGCGGCACTGCCATCGACGCGCTGGGGCGCTTGGGGGTAACGGGCGATAGCGTGCGTTCGGCTTTAAACGACCTGGTGGGGCAAAGCCCTGTGTATGCGGGGCGCGGGGCTTTTGATGTGGGCCCGGGGCAAAGCGATAGCGTGCTGGCGGAATTTACCACCGATTTAACGAAGAAGGCCAGCGAAGGCAAGCTTGACCCTGTTATAGGGCGCGCGGGTGAAATCGAGCGCGTTATGCAGATACTTTCGCGCCGCCAAAAAAATAATCCGCTGCTTATTGGCGAGCCCGGCGTGGGTAAAACCGCCGTGGTTGAAGGTCTGGCTCAGCTTGTTGTGGCCGATCAAGTGCCCGATTTGCTGCGCGGCAAGCGCGTGCTAACCTTGGATGTTTCGGCCTTGGTGGCGGGAAGCAAGTATCGCGGAGAATTTGAAGACCGCCTGAAAAAGTGCATAAAAGAAGTGCAGGATGCCGGCGACATCATCTTGTTTATCGATGAAATACATACGCTGATTGGCGCGGGGTCTGCCGAAGGCTCCATCGATGCCGCAGCCATTTTGAAGCCGCCGCTTTCTCGCGGAGAAATTCAGGTTATCGGCGCCACGACGCTCGATGAATATCGCAAGCATCTTGAAAAAGATTCCGCGCTTGAACGCCGCTTCCAATCAATCACGGTGGGCGAGCCCAGCGAAGAAGCAGCCATGCGCATCATGGAAGGTCTGCGCGATCGTTATGAAGCGCACCATCAGGTGCATTTTAGCGACGAAGCCCTGCAGGCGGCCGTGCAACTTTCCAGCCGCTATATTCAAGATCGTTTTTTGCCCGATAAGGCTATCGACGTTATCGACGAAGCGGGCGCGCGCATGCGCATTCGCAACATGACGCTGCCGCAAGAACTGCGCGAATTAGATGATGCGCTGCGTAAATTGCGCAGCGAAAAGGATTCTGCGATTGCCGCGCAAAACTTTGAGCAGGCAGCTCGCCTGCGCGATCAGGAAAAAAAGCTGCAAGATGATCGCAGCGAAGCCGAAAAAACCTGGGAAGAAAAAACGCATAAAACGATCAATCAAATTGGCGTGCAAGATATTGCCGATGTCGTTTCGATGTCTACCGGCGTGCCGGTATCCAACTTAACCGAAGCCGAAACCGAAAAGCTGCTGCGCATGGAAAGCGTGTTGCACGACCGCGTGATCGGGCAAGATGAAGCGGTAACGGCGCTTTCCAAGGCCATTCGTCGCAGCAGGTCGGGCTTGAAAGATCCCAAGCGGCCTTCCGGTTCGTTTATTTTCTTGGGACCTTCCGGCGTGGGCAAAACGGAGCTTTCCAAGACGCTGGCTCAATTCCTCTTCAATTCAGAAGAGGCGCTTATTTCGTTCGACATGAGCGAATACATGGAAAAGCATTCGGTATCGCGCCTGGTGGGTTCGCCTCCGGGTTATGTGGGCTACGATGAAGGTGGTCAGCTTACCAAGGCCGTGCGCCAGCGCCCCTACTCGGTGGTGCTGTTTGACGAAATTGAAAAGGCGCATCCCGATGTGTTCAATATCTTGCTGCAAATTCTTGAAGAAGGCCGCCTGACCGATGCGCAGGGTCGCATGGTCGATTTCCGCAACACGGTTATTATCATGACCTCAAACGTGGGCGCGCGCGACATTGTGCAGAGCACGCCTTTGGGCTTTTCTTCGCAAGACCAGGCAGGATTGAGCGACGGCGAAATAAAAGGCCGCGTGATGAGCGAGCTTAAAAAGCTTTTCCGCCCCGAATTTCTCAACCGTATCGATGAAATCATCGTGTTCAAATCGCTTACTGCCGAACAGATTGTGAAAATAGTGAAGCTTATGGTGGGCGAATTGCGCGAACGCCTGATTGCCCAAAATATGACGATTACCCTGAGCGATGCGGCCTGCGAACTGGTGGCCAAAGAAGGCACCGATGTTGCCTTTGGCGCCCGCCCGCTGCGCAGGTCCATCCAGCGCCTGTTGGAAGATCCCATTTCCGAACAGATTTTGGAAGGCCGCTGGACAAGCGGGTCGGTTATTTTGGTCGATCGTGAAGGTGACGAACTTAGCTTTAGCGCAGGTACAGGGTCGATTCCGGCTCCGCGCAAGCGCGACAATATAGCTAAAGAGGCCGAATTGCTGCTGACGAACTTCGATCTGGGCCATGCGGGCTTGCCCAGCGCCCACCGATCGGGTCCCAGCACATCCGGCGGAGCGGCAGACTGATCGTATGAAGGAGTTTCCCATGGCTTCGCAATCCATAGATCCGGTTTTTTCGCCTTCAGTTTTGAAGGGACCCCAGGCGCTGCTTGATACCATCGATTTTGATGCCTTGGCGCAAAGCATGGGGGGGCTGGTGGGCGCCGTGGATGCCAACCCGAAAACCGCCGCCATCATTTTGGCGGGCGGTTCGGGCGAACGCTTTGGGCAAGAAGGCGGCAAGCAGCTGGTTGAAATTGCGGGCAAGCCCATTCTTACCTGGTCAGCTGAAGCCTTCGATGCCGTGGCCGATATTGGCCTGATCGTTGTGGTTGTGCCCGAAGAACGCCGGGAAGAATACTTGAAGGCGGCTATCGACCCGTTTCCGTTTGTGACGCCGGTGGTTTTGGCACCCTCGGGTGCGATTCGCCAGGAATCCGCCTTTTCAGGTTTGGAATATGTGCCGGATGAATTTGAATATGTTGTGCTGCATGATGGCGCACGCCCGCTCATTTCCCCCGATTTAATTGCCCACGCCATCAATATTCTTAAGGGCAACATTGATTGCGACGGTGCCGTGGTGGCTCATCAGGCGGTTGACACGCTGAAGGTGGTTGAAAACGGCGTTATCGTGGGCACGCCTGACCGCACGGTGTTTTGGAACGCCCAAACGCCTCAGGTGTTTCGTTCGGGCATTTACCGCCGCGCACACGCTTCGGCGCTTTCCGATGGCTTTGTGGGCACAGATGATTCTTCGCTGATTGAACGCCTGGGTGGCCGGGTGTTGGTTGTGGAAGGCAAGCGCGACAACATAAAGTTGACGGTGCCGGAAGATTACCTGATGCTTGCCGCTGCCGTGAAGGCGTTCACCTTGGGCCAGGCGCAGTAATGGACGAAGCCGCAGCAGCCGTGCCTAAAGCGCCGCAACCCCTGATGGCTGCGGGTGGCTTACGCATTGGCCTTGGCTATGATGTGCACGCCTTCGCAAGCGGGCGCAAGCTTATTTTGGGCGGGGTCACCATCGATCACCCCCGCGGGCTTGAGGGCCATTCCGATGCCGATGTGTTGGCGCATGCCATTGCTGATGCCGTGCTAGGTGCGGCGCGCCTGGGCGATATCGGCAAGTTGTTTCCCGATACCGATCCGGCCTATAAGGGGGCGGATTCCCTGAAGCTTTTGGCGGCAGTTGCTGCGCGCGTACGCGAAGAAGGCTTTGAAATTATCGATATTGATAGTGTGATAGCGGCGCAGGCACCCAAGCTTTCCCCTTACCGCGACCAGATGCGGGCAAATCTTGCAGCCGCGTTGGGTGTGGCGGCAGCGGCGGTGGGTGTGAAGGCTACCACGACAGAACACTTGGGGTTTGAAGGCCGCGAAGAGGGCATATCTGCCCAGGCGGTTTGTCTGCTGGCGCGATGTTGTTAGTTTTGTTTCGTAACCAGAAAGCCGCGTGTGCGCACAAAAAAGCGTGTCGCCGTGGTAAAATCTCGCTTCGACCAAAGGACTGACAACACTTATGAACATATTCACTACCATACACGAAGATATTCAGGCGGTAAAAAATACCGATCCCGCCGCTCAGAGTTCATTTATTATATGGCTTACCTATCCTGGCCTGCACGCTCGCTGGTCGCACCTTATCGAACACTGGTTGTGGAATCACCACCTGAAAAGTCTCGCGCGCGTATCATCGCAGTTCACCCGCTTTATGACCGGCGTTGAAATTCATCCGGCCGCCGTGATTGGGCGGCGCTTCTTCATCGATCACGCCATGGGTGTCATCATCGGGGAAACCACGGTAATCGGCGATGACGTGACGCTTTACCAGGGCGTTACCTTGGGCGGCACAGGAAAGGAAACGGGCAAACGCCATCCGACGCTGGAAAACAACGTGCTTGTTGGCGTGGGTGCTTCCGTTTTAGGCTCAATCACGGTGGGCGCGCATTCCAAAATAGGGGCGGGCGCCGTTGTCGTTAACGATGTGCCGCCGCAGTGCACCGTTGTGGGCATTCCGGGCCGCATTGTGCTGCAGGATGGCAAACGCGTAAAGCAGCAGGTCACCGATGCGGCGGCGCACAAAGAATGCCTGCCCGATCCGATGGCTGAAGATTTGCAACATATGTGCGAACGTCTGGAAGCTCTTGAGGCGCAGATGGCGCATCACAAGAAAGGGAGCGCGCTATGATAACAATTTACAACACACAAACGCGCAGCAAGGTGGATTTTGAATCCATCGAACGCGGCAAAGTGGGCATGTATGTGTGCGGCCCCACGGTGTATAACTACATTCACATCGGCAACGCGCGCACCTTTATTTCCTTCGACATCATTCGCCGTTACCTGACCTGGCGCGGGTTCAAAGTGACCTTCGTGCAAAACGTGACGGATGTTGACGACAAGATTATCAAAAAGGCGGCCGAAGAAGGGCGCGGCGCGGCTGAAGTTGCCGCCGAATACACGGATGCTTTCATTGCCGATATGCGGGCTGCGGGTGTGCTTGACCCCGATATTCGCCCGAAGGCAACCGAGGAAATCCCCGAAATGATCGATTTGGTGATGCAGCTGATCGAGGGAGGTCACGCCTATGCCGTGGAAGGCGATGTGTATTTTGCAGTGCGCAGTTTTGCCGAATACGGCAAGCTTTCTGGGCGAAAAATAGACGAAATGGAATCGGGTCACCGCGACCTGCGCGCAAGTGGGCTGGAAGATCGCAAGCGCGATCCGCTTGATTTTGCTGTTTGGAAAGCGGCAAAGCCCGGCGAACCTTCGTGGGAATCTCCTTGGGGTGCGGGGCGTCCGGGCTGGCATATCGAATGTTCTGCCATGTCGCGCAAGTATTTAGGGCTTCCCTTTGATATTCATGGCGGTGGTGCTGATCTGGTGTTTCCCCATCATGAAAACGAAGTTGCCCAAAGCGAAGCAGCCTGCGGGTGCACATTTGCAAACTATTGGATTCATAGCGGTATGTTGCAAATCAATTCTGAAAAGATGTCAAAATCGCTGGGCAATTTTTTGCTGCTGCGCGATGTGCTTGAAACCACACGGCCCGAAGTGCTGCGTATGCTTATGTTGCAGACGCATTATCGCAGCCCGCTCGATTTTTCCGATGAGCGCTTGACCGAAGCCGAAGCGGCGCTTACGCGTATTGCCAACACGGTGAAAAACCTGGAATGGCTTGAAGCTAACGCCGCCGATATTCCTTCGCCCTTAGATATTCGTGCCTTGATGGCGCAGACGCAAACGGCGCGCAACGAATTTATTGCGGCCATGGATGACGATTTCAACACGGCGGGCGCGCTGGGCGTGGTGTTTGCATTTGTAAGCGACATCAATGCGGCCGTGGCCGATAAAACGCTTTCGATAAGCGATGTGCCTGCCATCTATCAGGCGCGCGCTGTGCTGGTGGAACTGATGGGAGTGTTCGGCATTGCGCTTGAAGGCGCGCAGGCTGAAGCCAAGTATCCCCGCGAGGTTGTGGCGCTTGCCCACGACTTGGCGGGCTACCCCGGAGCCAATGAAACTCAGGCCGTCGAAGCGCTGTTAGCCTGCCGCGAACAGGCGCGCAAGAACAAAGATTGGGCGCTTGCCGACAAAGTGCGCGACGGCCTGGCAGCGCTAGGTCTAACTATTGAAGATACGCCCCAAGGCCCGCGTATCGTATCTTAGGGGTGCTCATGCAACCAGAAGTTGCGGAAAATTCCAACTAAAAGCGGTCGTGTGGCGGGGTTCGCAACTCTAAACTCGGTAGGGTAAACTTAAGAAACCAACCCGAAGGAAGGGATTGCAATGAATGTGGAAATCGCAGAACGGCTGGCGAAGCGGCGTCGGGAGGCGGGGTTTTCCCAAGAGGAATTGGCGGCGCGCTTAAGCGTTTCGCGTCAGGCTGTTTCTAAATGGGAGCGCTCGGAATCTTCGCCCGACACAGACAACCTTATCGCTCTGGCGAAAATTTATGGCGTGTCCCTCGACGATTTGCTCTATGTCGATGAAGCCATTGCGGAAGATGTCCGCTACGAAGCGGTTGATCGCGGGGCAGCTGCCCCTGCTGGGTCTGACGCACCTGCTGATGCCGCTTCGGGT
>JAVWGW010000002.1:0-26662 GCA_036640375.1 Raoultibacter sp.
TCTTTAACAACCCCGGAAACATAGCGCTCCAAGACGGGCAGCTTGTGTCTTCTATTTACGTTGAAATGAAGAACAAACACAACACCATGAATTCGGCCGCCGGGCAAAAGACCTACATTAAAATGCAGAATCAGTTGCTCCACGATGACGATTGTGCCTGCTTCCTTGTTGAGGCGATAGCGCGCCATTCCCAAAATGTCCCTTGGGCGGTAAGTGTTGACCAAGAAAAGAAGCACCACAAACTTATACGGCGCGTCAGCCTTGATAAATTCTACGAAATAGTCACGGGGGATCCCGACGCCTTTTATAAGCTTTGCATGGCGCTTCCCTCAGCAATTGACCACGTTATCCAAACATCCACCACCATCCAAGTTCCCCAAGATAGTGTCATGGAAGAGTTGGTCGGCCTGACGCGCGACAATGGGTGTTCCTTCCCTATGGCGCTCTACCTTTTAGGCTTTGGCGAATACGTTGGATTTTAGGGGCTAAGCCCTCGCCTTTTCTTTACCAACAGTTTACATACTTGCGGCTTTTATTTGACAAGGGAAGACAATTTGTGATGGATGCATTAAAATAGTCAAGATTGGGTAAGACCAATAACTAATGTTATATATAACAGTGGGAGGGAAATATGGAAATGAAATCCAGCAAGACCTTAACGCGCCGCACGTTTTTAGCGGGCAGCGCCATCGCCGCAGCATCTATGGGCTTCGGCCTTGTCGGCTGCGGCTCGGGCGACAAGAAGGAAGCGGCTCCCGCAGCCGATAAGGCTGCCACCATTGGAGGCGGCACGCTCACCGCGGCCGTTGCCTACGAAACCAAGAACTACCTGCCGCCGAACAACTCGTCCGCTTTGGCTGTCGGGTCAAACTGGCATGTTGTTGAAGGCCTCTACGAACTCAACATGTCCACATTCAAGCCGTTTAACGCGCTTGCCGCAGGCGACCCGACCAAGGTTTCTGAAACCGAATACGAAGTGAAACTGCGCGATGGTGCCAAGTTCTCCGATGGTACTCCGGTAACCGCCGAAGACGTTGTGGCATCCTATGATCGCACCGTTTCCGCCAAGGGTGCTTTGTACCTGTCGATGCTTTCCTTCATCAAAAGCGTATCCGCCAAAGATGAGGCGACGGTCAAAATCTCGCTTAACCACCCGTTCTCGCTGGTCAAAGAACGTCTGGCGCTTATCAAAGTTGTGCCCACCAAGGCAACTGATGCCGACCTGACCGCCAAGCCTATCGGCTCTGGCCCGTGGGTCTACGATTCCATCAGCGAATCTGAAATCGCATTTTCGCCCAACGCGAATTACAATGGCGACCATGCAGCAAAAGATAAGGCCATGAAGTGGAGCATCATCAAAGATGACACCGCTCGCACCACCGCCATGCAAGAAGGCACCGTTATGGTCATGGAAAACGTGCCCGCCGACGTTGCCGACCAGCTGACCACTGCCGGCGCTACCGTTGAGCCTGTTCAGGGCTTCAACCTGCCCTTCCTCATGTTCAACACCAAGAAAAAGCCCTTTGATGACAATCGCGTGCGCCAGGCAGTCTTTTATGCCATCGACACCGAAAAGTTGATTGCAAACGCCATGTCGGGTATGGCCGCTCCGCTGACCAGCTTCTTGCCTGAAAACCACGCCAACTACAACAAGGCCGCCACGGTGTTTACCTACGACACCGAAAAAGCGAAGTCCCTGTTAAAGGAAGCGGGCGTCACCGATCTTTCCATCACGCTTGACACGACCGACCATCCTTGGATCAAGGCTCTGTCACCCCAGATCAAAAACGACCTGGAAGCAGCGGGCATCAAAACGACGATCCAGGAACAGGCCTCGTCTGCCCTGTACGCCAACCGCACCGATGTGGACGATCCGCAATACGACGTCGC
Source organism: Raoultibacter sp. (assembly GCA_036640375.1). Taxonomy (GTDB): domain Bacteria; phylum Actinomycetota; class Coriobacteriia; order Coriobacteriales; family Eggerthellaceae; genus JAVWGW01. Next base: position 1,891 of record JAVWGW010000002.1, read on the forward strand.
GCTGGCCCCGGGCGATCCTTCCGTATTCGGCAACGATCCCGACCTGCTGATGAACTGGTGGTACGGCGACAACACCTGGACCCAGAAGCGTACGCAGTGGAAGGGTTCCGACAAGTTCACCGAACTGCACAAGCTTATGCAATCCGCCATTGAAACATCGGGCGATGCTCAGCAAAAACTGTGGAACCAGTGCTTCGACCTTTTGGCCGACCAAGTGCCGCTGTATCCGCTGTTCCACCGCAAGGTTTCTACGGCCTTCTTCGCCGAAAAGCTTGACGGTTATGCACCCATCGGCACAACGGGTCTTAACTTCATCGATGCTGCGTCGAAGACTGCCTAAGAAAATGTGCGAGACATACGGCGTGTGTCACCGTATAATAGTTAAGGTTTGAACTTTTAACCTGCACCGCACACGCGGTGCAGGTTTCTTTCTGGTAAAGCGGGCATGAAAGTGCCCCTAATTGATGAAGGGGGCTGCGGTGAATAATCTTTTCCGATTGATTGGCAATCGGCTGATCGCTTTGCCCATTATGGTATTAGGCGTCACCATCCTCGTGTTTTTTCTGATGTCGTTTTCTCCTATCGACCCCGCCTATTCGGCGCTGGGTGAAGGGGCATCGCCGGAAGCCTTGGATGCCTATCGCCAGTTGCACGGCTTAAACGACCCTTGGATCGTTCAATACGGCAACTTTATGGCAGGTCTGTTCCAGGGTAATCTGGGAACGTACGGAGCCAACGAATCCTCCGTTGCCGCCAAGATTTCGACGGCACTTCCCATTACGTTGCAACTGACCTTTATGGGGTTGATTATCGCTGTGGTTATAGCGCTTGTTCTGGGCATCATTTCGGCGGTGTATCGCGACAAGTGGCCTGACCAGGTTATTCGCGTGTTTTCAATCGCCTGCATTGCCACTCCCTCCTTCTGGCTTGCGGTGCTTTTGATTCTGCTGTTTTCATCGACCATGCACCTGCTTCCCGCCGCCGGTCCCCTGCCCGATTTCTTCGACAACCCCGGCGGTTATATGGCACGCATGGCTATGCCCGCATTCGCGTTGGGCATCCCCGTTGCCGGCCAGCTTACCCGCGTCATCCGCACATCAATGGTGGAAGAACTTGATAAAGATTACGTGCGCACCGCTATCGGAGCAGGCATCCCCCGCCCCGTCGTCATCGCACGCAACGTATTGCGCAACGCGCTTATCACCCCCGTTACCGTGCTGGGTCTGCGCATTGGTTATCTTATCGGCGGTGCCGTCGTTATCGAAGTTATCTTCAACCTTCCCGGCATGGGGATGGCTATTTTGCAGGGTGTGCAGGAAAACTTCCCGACCTTGGTGCAGGGCTGCACGCTGACCGTCGCCCTAACGTTCATCTTCATCAACATCGTGGTTGACATGCTCTACATTGTTATCAATCCCCGAATCAGGACGGTGTAGGCTCATGTTTTGGCGTAAATCCCTCACCGAAAAAATGGAAGCGAACCCCGGCAAGGTACACTTCCGCCGCTGGCGTGCCATGAGCATCGGTTCGCGCATCTCGCTTATCATCCTTGTTTTAATCGTTGCCGCGGCAGCGGGGGCCACCTTTGTAGCACCCCATGATCCGCTGCAAATCTTCACCGCACGCCAGGCACCTTCGGGCGAGTTTTTATTCGGCACCGACGACAAAGGCCGCGACGTTTTATCGCGCATGATCTACGGTGCACGCTACTCGCTTACCATCGGCCTGTTTGCAACGGCGTTCGCTTTGGCTTGCGGCTCTATCTTGGGCTCTCTCGCCGCCACCTCGCGCAAGGCTGTTTCTGAAACCATCATGCGCATCATGGATGTCATCATGTCCTTCCCGGGCATCGCCTTAGCAGCCGTATTCGTAACGGTGTTTGGCAATTCGCTTCCCTCACTCGTGTTCGCCATCGGCTTTCTGTATATTCCGCAGATTGCACGCGTGGTGCGCGCGAACGTGGTCAACGAATACGGGCAGGATTACGTTCGTGCCGCCATTGTTTCCGGCGCGCGCGCCCCTTGGATTTTAGTGAAGCACGTCGTGCGCAACTGCATCGCCCCCGTTATGGTGTTCACCATCGTGTTGGTGGCCGACGCCATCGTATTTGAAGCCTCACTTTCCTTCATCAGTGCAGGCATCCCCGAACCCACCCCCACATGGGGCAACATTTTAGCCGATGCCCGCGCGGGCGTTTTGGCTGGTCGTTGGTGGCAGGCGATGTTCCCCGGCCTGGCTATTATGATCACCGTTTTGTGCCTGAATATCTTATCGGAAGGCATGACCGACGCCATGGCTGCCGCCCCGAAGGCTCCCGTTAAGGCAAGCGATTCCAACGTGCTTGCCCAGCGCGAAGCCGATAAATTGGTAGCCGACCCCAGCTTGGCCTATGCAACCCAGGCCGAATCGCTGAAGCGCCGCTTGGCCGAACTGAAGGCCACCGAACTGACACGCAGCGACCGCTTCGAAGCAGACACATCGGTCGAGCCTATTTTGGTCGTAAAAGATTTGAGCATACAGTTCCCCCGCCACGGCGCTGTCGATATTATCGACCACATCAGCTTCGTGGTGCGCCCCCGCCAAACGATGGGCCTTGTGGGCGAATCCGGCTGCGGCAAATCGATCACCGCTCTGGCCATCATGGGGCTGCTTGACCCCAAAGCCACCATTGACACGGGCGAGATTCTTTACCAGGGACAAGATTTGCTGAAAATGACCGACAAGCAGCGCAATGCCCTGCGCGGCAAAGATATTGCCATGGTGTATCAAGATGCGCTTTCGTCGCTTAACCCTTCCATGCTTATCAAATCGCAAATGAAGCAGCTGACCCGCCGCGGCGGCACACGCACGGCCGAAGACCTGCTTGAACTGGTGGGCCTTGACCCCCAGCGCACGCTGGGATCCTACCCCCACGAACTTTCCGGCGGCCAGCGCCAGCGCGTGCTGATAGCCATGGCGCTAACCCGCGACCCCAAGCTTATCATCTGCGACGAACCCACCACCGCCCTTGATGTGACGGTGCAAAAGCAGGTTATCGATCTGCTTAACCGCCTGCAAAAGGAACTGGGCTTTGCCATGGTGTTTGTCAGCCACGACCTTGCCCTGGTGGCCGAAGTGGCCAATTCCATCACGGTCATGTATGCCGGTCAAGTGGTGGAACAAGGGCCTGTGCGCGACATCATGTGCTACCCCATCCACGAATACACCCGCGGTCTTTTGGGATCGGTGCTTTCCATCGAAGCGAAATCCGACCGCTTGCATCAGGTGCCCGGATCGGTGCCCAGCCCGAAAGACTTTGCCCCGGGCGACCGCTTCGCACCGCGCTCAAGCCACTTCAACGTTGCCTCAAGCGTGCGCCCCGTTATCAAGCGCTACAAAAATTCCGACCACTACTATGCCGAACTTCCCGATGAAGAATTACAGAGGGTCGGCCTTACGCCCTATGATGGAGGCGAACAATGAGCGAACAAGCACCCGTCACACAAGCGACCAGCGAAGAGCCTATCATCTTTCTTGATGACGTTCACGTGATGTTCAAAACGCGCACCGGATCGCTTTTGCACCCCACCAAGGTACATGCGGTGCAAGGCCTTACCTTGAAGCTGATGCCCGGTGAAACAATCGGCATCGTCGGTGAATCGGGCTGCGGAAAATCGACCACCGCCAACATGATCTGCGGCCTGCAAACCCCCACGACGGGCAAGGTTTTCTTCAAGGGGCACGATGTTACGAAGCGCACCGCCGCCCAAAGGCGCGTTATCGGCCGCGTGGTTTCGGTCGTTTTCCAAGACCCGGCCACAGCACTCAACGCCCGCATGAGCGTGCGCGACCAGCTTATGGACCCCATGAAAGTGCACCGTATCGGCTCAAAAAGCGAATGCGAAGCGCGCACGCGGGATTTGATTGAAATGGTAGGGCTGCCCACTTCCGTACTCAACGCCTTGCCGGGGCAACTTTCCGGCGGCCAGCGCCAACGCGTCGCCATCGCGCGTGCCCTAGCCCTTTCACCCGACGCCATCATTGCCGATGAACCCACTTCCGCGCTGGATGTTTCGGTGCGCGCGCAGATTTTGAATCTACTGACCGATCTGAAGCGCGATTTGGGGCTGTCCATGGTGTTTATCAGCCACGACATTCAAACGGTGCGCTATATTTCTGATCGCATCATCGTTATGAACAAAGGCAAAGCTGTCGAAGAAGGTACGGCGGCGCAAGTGTTTGATAACCCGCAAGACGATTACACCAAGATACTGCTGGGTGCGTCGCCTTCCCTGCTGCACCCCGAATCGCAAAGGTAATGTGCACGAAAAACGCTCCTTTTGCGAGGGGCGTTTTTCGTCTTGACGAACCGTGCCCCAAACTTTATAGTTGCTCACGTTTTAGTTGCTCACACTTTATACTCACTTCAAGACAAAGGCTTACAACATGACTGATTTTAGCTTTCGTGGCGTCATCCCTCCGGTTATCGTTCCCTTAACGCAGGATCGCCAGCTCGATGTTGCCTCATTCGAGCGTTCCATAAACCGCATGATTGATGCGGGCGTACATGGCCTGTTCTTCTTGGGTTCAAGCGGCGAAGTGGCTTTTCTCAACGACGACCAGCGCTACGAACTTTTGGCGCAGGCGGTGCGTATCGTTGACGGCCGCGTGCCCGTGCTTGCCGGCATCATCGACATGGAAACGGAACGCGTGATTGCGCAGGCCAAACGCACCGAGCTTTGCGGCGTGGATGCGCTTGTGGCCACCGCCCCCTTCTATGCCCTGGGTGGCCCCAAGGAAAACGAGCGCCACTTCCGCAAGATTCGCGAAGTGACCGAATTGCCCCTGTTCGCCTACGACCTGCCAGTGTGCGTGCACACCAAGCTTGACCCCACCATGTTGGTGCGCCTGGGATCCGATGGCGTTATCAATGGCGTGAAAGATTCTTCGGGCGACGATGTATCCTTCCGCTTCCTGTGCCTGGAAAACGAAGATGCAGGCAACCCGCTGACACTTTTAACCGGCCATGAAGTTGTGGTCGACGGTGCCTACCTGGGCGGCGCCCACGGATCGGTGCCCGGCCTGGCCAACATCGACCCGGCAAGCTACGTGCGCCAATGGAATGCCTTCCAGGCCAAAGATTGGGATGTCGTGCGCGCCGAACAAGATCACCTTGCCCGCCTTATGTTCATGACGCGCGGCGTTAAGGCAACCGTGGGCTTTGGTGCCGGCGTCGGCGCCTTCAAAACGGCGCTGTGGCAGCTGGGCGTATTTGACACCAACCAAATGCGCGAGCCTGTTCAGGCGCTTATCGGCGACGATGTGGAAGAAATCGTTGCCGTGCTCAAACGCTCCGGCATGATGGACGCCGCCGCCGCTGTGCGCTCTTAAGCCCACAGTGCCACACCACGCTACCAGGAAGGGAAACCGCACCCCTATGCACAGCACCGATACACTGCTTTTGCCTCCTTCGGTGATCGCCCTTGATGTGGGCGGCACAAAAATTGCGGGTGCGCTGATCACCTACGATGAGGGTGTCAAACCCTACGCCCGCCACTACACCACGGTGCCCACCGGCGCCCAGCGCGGGGGCGCCGCCGTGTTAGAAACTCTGGTTGACCTTGTGGAAAAACTTTTGACCCTTGCCGATGGCGAAGCGGTGCCCCTCTCAGGCATCGGCGTGGCCGCAGCCGGCTGCGTGGAAAACAACACCGGCGCGATAGCTTACGCCAACGATCTTATGCCAGGCTGGACGGGGCAACCCGTCGGCGAACGCCTGCGCGAAGCGTTTGGGCTGCCCATTGCCGTTATGAACGATGTGCAAGCCCACGCATTAGGCGAAGCGCGCTGGGGTGCTGCCCGCAACACACAGAGCTGCCTGATGGTTGCCGTGGGCACAGGCTTGGGCGGCGCTTTTGTGGAAGGCGGGCGCGTACTGCGCGGCTTCCGCGGTGCCGCAGGCGAAGTGGGGCACACGCTGCACCCGGCGGCGCGCGACGTCATGTGCACCTGCGGCCACAAAGGGCATATCGAATCGATCACTGCGGGCACGGGCATCGGTGAGCTCTACCAGCGCCGACACCTTGCCGCAGCCGCAGGCAACGCCGACGCTAACGCCGAAGATGCCCCCACAACCAGCATTGATGGCGCCGAAGTGGCGCGCCGCGCCACCGCGGGCGATGCGCTTGCCCGCACCACACTGCAAGATGCCGGGCGTGCGCTGGGCGAAGCCCTTGGCGGCTGGGCCAATATGCTTGACCCGGAAGTTATCATCTTGTCGGGATCGGTGTGCGCGGCAGGGCCGCTTTGGCGCGAAGCCGTCACAGAAGGTTTTGCCAGCCAGGCGCTTGCACCCCTGCAAAAAACGCCCCTTATCCCGGCAGACTTAGGCGGCGTGGCCCCCTTGGTGGGTGCCGCCGAAAACCTGCGCGACACCCTTGTGTGCACACGCGGCACTCTTTGAAACAAAGAAAGAAGGAACCATGGCAAACACCCTGCTAGACGGCCTAAAAGGCAAACTTATCGTCAGCTGCCAGGCCTACCCCGGCGAACCTTTGCGCCACCCCGAAACCATGGCGCAAATGGCGCTAGCCGCACAAATAGGGGGCGCCGCCGCCATTCGCTGCCAGGGCTTGGCCGACATCGCAGCCATCAAAGGACAGGTGGATATTCCCGTGATTGGCCTGTGGAAAGAAGGCCACAGCGGCGTCTACATCACCCCCACGCTGCGCCACGCCCGCGCCTGCATTGCGGCGGGTGCCGATGTTGTTGCCCTGGATGCCACCTGCCGCCCGCGCCCCGATGGTCGCACGTTTGAGGAAACGGTTTGTGCCCTTGCCAAGGAAACGCTTATCATGGCCGATTGCGCGTGTGTGGCCGATGTGCAGCGCGCCGCCGCTGCCGGCGTGGACATCATTTCCACCACACTTGCCGGCTACACCGACGATCGCCCCAAAACAGACGGCCCCGACCTGGAATTTTTGCAGGAAGCCCTCCGCTGTGCAGCGGGCATTCCCGTCTTCTGTGAAGGACGCCTGCACACGCCCGACCAAGCACACCAAGCCATTGAAGCCGGAGCCTGGGCGGTCGTTGTCGGAACGGCAATCACCCACCCCACCACACTTACCACCTGGTTCAATAACGCTCTTTAGCGCAGCACGCGTCCGCGCACCACAACCTGCTTGATTGTTAAGTCGGGGTTAAGAATCACCGCATCGGCGATGTGCCCCAGCGCTATCGCGCCGCGTTGGCCCTCTATCCCCAGCGCGCGCGCCGGGTTTATCGTAGCCGCACGCACGGCGCTTGCAAGCGGTATGCCCATGTCGGTTACGGCCACGCGCAGACACTCCGCCAAATCTGTCGCTGAACCAGCCAGGGTGCCATCGGCCAGCGTTGCCCGGTTGCCCTGCACGGCTACGGCTTGGCCACCCAGGCTGTAGGCGCCATCGCACAGCCCCGTCGCCATCATAGAATCGCTGATGAACACCACCTTATCATCCCCAAACAGGGTAAATGCCGCCCGCACCATGGTCGGATGAATATGCACACCATCGGCGATCACTTCCACCATCACATCTTCGGCATCGATAGCCGCACCGATCACCCCCGGGTCGCGGTGGTGCAGCGGCGGCATAGCGTTGTACAGGTGGGTCACATGGCGCGCCCCCCGCAAAAAAGCCTGGGTGGTCGTGGCATAATCGGCGCAGGTATGCGCCACAGAAATGCGCACTTCATCGTGAAAAGCATCGATAAACGCAAGGGCACCTTCCACTTCAGGCGCCACATCAACCAGCTTAATCAGGCCACCCGCCGCAGCCTGCAAGCGCCGAAATAAAGCGGCATCAGGCACCTGCACGTAAGCGGGGTTTTGCGCGCCGATTTTGCCTTCAGAAATAAACGGGCCTTCCATGTTGATACCCACCAACGCCGCAGCATCGGGCGCATCGGCGTGTGCGGCGGCGGCGCGCACAATAGCATCAAGCTTGGCTTCTGGATACGTCATGGTTGCCGGGCAGATGGCCGTTACCCCGCGCGCCGCTTCATGGCGGCCAATGGCGTCAAACGCTTCGCTGGTGCCATCACAAAAATCGTAACCAACGCAGCCATGAAAATGAATATCAATTAGACCAGGGATAACATAGCATCCCGTGGCATCCACAAGGCTTACATCATCGGGCAGCGGGGGTGCAAAGCGATCGCCCTGCACGCCCACATCCCGCACTTCAAAACTATCGCCGCAAAAAACAGCGCCGCCGACAATCTTCATGGTTTTAAGCCTTTCTAGCGGCTAAGAGCACCGGCTTCGGCATCCACAATCACCGTAACGTCGTGATGGAATTGCAGCACGGAAGCAGGCACCTGGGGGGTCACCGAGCCAAAGAAAGCCGCACGCACAATTTCGGCCTTATCGGCACCGCTGGCAATCACCAGCACCTTGCGCGCAGCCATGATGGTGCCAATGCCCATGGTGTAGGCCTGGCGGGGCACTTCATCGGCGGAATCAAACAGGCGGCTGTTGGCCTGGATGGTGCTTTGCGTAAGATCGACGCACTGCGTGGTTGCAGCAAAATTGTCGGCCGGTTCGTTGAAGCCGATGTGGCCGTTGTGGCCCAAGCCCAAAAGTTGCACATCAATGCCCCCCGCCTGGGCAATAACCTGCTCATATTCGGCGCAAGCCGCCGCAGCATCGGGGTTAGAGCCATCGGGGACATGGGTATTTTCAAGATCAATATTCACTTTATTGAAAAGATTTTCGCGCATGAAATAATGATAGCTTTGCACGTGATCGTGTGCCAGGCCGCGATATTCATCCAGGTTACACGTGGTCACCTGGGAAAAATCGAGCACACCAGCAGCAAAATCTGCTGCCAAATCGGCGTAGAGGCCAATTGGAGTGCTGCCCGTGGCCAGGCCTAAGGTGCACTGCGGATCTTCGCGCACGATAGCAGCAATCACGTCGGCAGCTTTACGGCTCATTTCGTCATAATCTTTTGCAATAATGAATTCCATCGATCATCCTTCTCTCAGTTTTTTGCCATTAAGACCAAACCATTCTGAGACTTAGGTCCAGAACTGGAATGTTTCGACGAAGCACTGATAGGCCCACGGATACGCGTCGGAAAACCAACCGGTTTCAGGAACGACGCACAGCAAAAGACTGTAAAGCATGCTTACCGCAACCAGCACGATCAGTACTTTCATCAGAAGATGATACGTCGTTGAATCGGGATCAAGGTGCTCGTTGGCGATAAACACCAATAATACGGTTGCCATTAAGAACATGAAGCTGAAATCGGCGAAGTAGCGCTGCAAAATACCCGCCATTTGCGCATCGAGCAAACCGATGATGATGCCCGCCGAAAGAAGCACAATAATGACGCCCGCGATGGTGCGCGTGGAGCGCTGGGCAATGCGCAGCGTCAAAATGCGCTTGGCAAACGGCAGCACCCACAAAAACGGCAGGCAGGCAAACACGCCACCGAAAGTAACCTCTTTGATGGTTTGCCCCATGTAGGTGGTTTCAAACAGCGCCGGCTGAATATAGGGGAAGGTGCCACTTACCGTAGGCGGCTGGATGAAGTAGGCAAACAGCGCCGGAGCCAGGCGCCCGATGTTCCAGCCGCGCTTGGTCATATCGTTCACCGTTAAGTTGTAATTGGCGCCGAAATCAAACAGCGACCCGAAGCGCACCTTGTTATACCAGCACAGCCCGGCAACCACAAACACGTAAGGTGCCACCAGGCAGGCAAACTCGATTGCCCCCTTGCGCGTCATCAGGTGTTGTTCGGTAATGAAGAGCCTCCAAAACAGGGGGAAGGCCAAAAATGAAAGCAGCACCAGCTGGGGGCGACAGCCCGCCACAAGCGCCATGCACAGCGACCCCGCAAAATACCACCCTGCGGCGTTTTTGGGCGCACTGCGCCCCCGCATCCAAAAATAGATGCCCCACACCGAAAACGCGAGCGCCAGCATGATGGGCAGCGAATAAAAGGTCGGGAATTTAAGCAGGTATAAAATGCCACAGCCAAACACAAGGGGAATCTGCAACAGCAGATACAGCCCCAAGCTGACCCTTTTGAAGTGGTAGCGCGCAAAGCGATCAAGCAGTGCCGAACACCCCAAAATGAAGGCGACGGCCGCCAAAAGCACCCCGATAGCCGTGGGGAAACTAGCGCCCGTAGCCAGATAGAAGGGCAGGTAAAACAGCAAAACGGGCACCACGCCAAAATAGACGTAATAGTGGCCTTCATAATAGGCAACATCGAACAGATACTTTTCACCCGTGGCCTTTTGGGCTTCATCACGCGCACCCTTATCGTAGGGGTCGGCCATATCGTGTAGCCACTGCGGGGGCTCTTCTTCCAGGTAAAACGTGCCCGAGGCCATCGATTTGGCCAATTCGGCATATTGCTGTGCGTTATCGCCACCGACTTCAAAGGTGTTTACGATGCTCGATTTATTCCACGACCCTGTATTGTAGTTAGGTGTGGCCACCCCCACCAGGTTTGATCCCATGAACAAGAAGGTGGCGACCAAATACACCTCTATAACAACCGCCAAAATAATGCAGGCTTTCGATTTGCGCGAGTGTTCAACAATAGAACAGCGATAGATGCTTGAACGCGGGCGGAAAATGTAGATGAGCGCCAAAACGCCCGCCGCCAACAAAAAGCGCATGCTGTTGAAATCAAAGGGGTGCTGCGCGTTGAGGTAAACCCCCGTAAGCTTAATGGGGTAGTTCACATCGGCGCCCACAATTTCAATCTTCAGATTGTTGGTAAGGCCGCTGGTGTTTAAGTTGATGTATTCGCTTTGATCACAGTTTGTAGCCACCTGCGCGATGGGCACGCCCACCGTGTATTCCGTGGAATCAAAGTAGGTCAGGTGAGCCGCATCGGTGAAGTTTATTTTCACATCAAGATTCTGCGCCGGTTGTGCCCACGAAAAATCGAGGCGCACGTTGTGTATTTCGGTATTGAGGTGGGAAAACTCCATCGTATGATTGACGGAAGTAAGTTTGTATTCTTTATCGGCCGTTGGCTGCAGCGTTAACTTGTTGCTTAAATTAACGGTGTTGTACCCCGCCGACGCGAAGTAATTGAAGTTGAATACGAATGTTTCAAGCAACAACGCCACCGCAAACACAGCAAGGGCACATTTGATCACGTGCAAAAGCGTGGCCTTATGCGTGTGCATGAAGTCAGAATAGATACGTCGTATGTGATCGCTGGTGCTTAACATGGTAAAACAGAATTATAAAGGATAAGACCCCCCTGTGCGAAGGGAAAACATTTTCACAGGGGGGTCTTGGAGTGCCAATTGATCAGGGAGCTTAGGTGCTTAAAAATCAAGCGCCTTTGTGACATCGGCAAATACGATTTTGGGATCGCGATCGCCGTCGATTTCTACCAGTAAATCGCAACCGCGATAATAATCAATCAGGGGGGCGGTGGACTTTTCGTAGACATCCAAGCGATTGCGCACCGTGGCTTCGTTATCGTCGTCGCGCTGATACATTTCACCTGAACATTTCGGGCATACGGTGTCGGTAGCGGTACCGATGCAGCCGCATTCCTTGCACATGCGGCGGCTGGTAAGGCGGCCAACGATCACTTCGGGCTCCACGCTGATGAGCAGCGCGGCATCCAGGGGGCGATCCAGCTTGGAAAGTTCCGCATCCAGCGCTACGGCCTGCGCAGATGTGCGCGGGAAGCCATCAAGGATGAACCCGGCTTTCGTATCGGCATCCTGTAGACGCTCGGTCACCAGGCCGATAATAACGTCGTCGGGCACCAAGTTTCCGGCATCCATATAGCCTTTTGCTTTTTGGCCAAGCGGCGTGCCCTCTTTGACGGCTGCGCGCAGCATGTCGCCCGTGGAAATATGCGCAATCGCACACTTTTCGACCAATTGAGCAGCTTGCGTGCCTTTGCCCGCACCAGGTGCCCCCAACAACACGATATTCATGACTTGTTCCTTTCGACTGAACAGTGGCTCCATTGTAACAAAAGGCGGGGGTTGCGCCGCGTATTTCAAGATATTGGGATGATTAAGAGTTAACGAATTGTCAACGGACGACTGCAGGCAGCAGCGCACAATTTAACAGCCTTCAAACAAATCGCCTGCCGCCCGCGCCTTCGGTGGTACAGTTAATGCATCGTGGGCAAACGCAGGAGCGCCCCATCCATTCTTGCATGAGGAAGAGAAAGAGGAGCCATGGCAAAGAAAATATTTCCCGGACGATTTGAAAACAAGGTCATGATTGTAACCGGCGCCGCACGCGGCATCGGGGCCGCAACAGCACTGCGCGCTGCAGCTGAAGGCGCACAGCTTGTTTTGGTCGATCGCCTGCAAGCAGAAGGCGAAGAAGTGCTTGCCCAAATCAAAGCTGCTGGCGGCGATGCAATTTTTCTTCCCCTGGATATTTCCCTTGAGGAAAACGTCGAAACCATGCTGGCAGAAACCCTGAGCACCTATGGCAAGCTTGACATCGCCATCAACAACGCAGGTGTTATGGGCGCGCCCGACAACGTGCATAATCTTACAAAAGAGCAGATGGATTACACCCTTGCAAACAATCTTTACACGGTATTTTTCTGCGCAAAACACGAGCTGAAGCAGTTTTTGGCGCAGGGCACAGGCGGTGCAATCGTCAACGTTGCCTCCATTGCCGGCCTAACGGGTTTGCCCGGCAACCCCGCTTACGTCACGTCCAAGCATGCCGTTAACGGCCTCACAAAAAATCTGGCGCTCGACTATGCCAAGCACAATATTCGCGTGAATTCCGTCAATCCGGCAGGCACCGCCACCCCCATGGTCGATGAAGCCTATGCCTTCGTTATGGAAAAGCAAAAAGAAGCGATTGCCGCAGGCGTGAGTGCCGCAGATGCCTCTTCGATGGCGGGCGACAAAACCCAATCGATGCTGCATCGCGAAGCTGAAGCCGAAGAACAAGCGGCCTCGATTTTGTTCCTCGCATCCGACGATGCCTCGCACATGACCGGAGAAATTGTTGCCACAGATGGCGGCTGGACTTCGTTTTAAAACGCCCCCTAGCCACTTAACGAAACGCAACGCACGCAGCAAAAGGATGGTATGCAGCGCAACGACCAAGAAGAAGCCCCCGCACTCACGCGCGAATACGTGGAAGCTTCGCGCGGCCGCGATGCAGCGAAGGTGTACACCCCGGGCAGCGAGGCGCGCTTTGGTGCAGATAGAACTGCGCCCACCTGCGGTTTCACCTTGCACATCCTTGCAAGCGGCAGCAAAGGCAATGCTGCTATCGTGCGCCACAAAGATACCGCAATCCTGATCGATTGCGGTATCACAAAGCGCGCGTTTTTTGAGCGCTGCGAAGCGGTAGGTTTTGACCCCACCACTCTTTCGGCCATCGTGGTCACCCATGAACATGGCGACCACACCAAAGGGCTTGGCGTGCTTGTGCGCGGGCTGGCAAAGCTTGAAGTGCACCCGGCGCTCTACACAACCGCCGCCATCCACCAGGCGTCCAAGCAACTGCGCGAAATAGAGCCCCTGGTAAGCCTGCAACACATCTGTGCGCGCGACGACTTTTCTGTGGAAGGCGTGCGCATCCTAAGCTTTCCCACCTCGCACGATAGCGTGGAATCGATGGGATTTCGCTTTGAAGCGCCCTACGTGGGCAACCCGCCACACTCAAAAACTGACGCTATTTCGCAGGCTCTGCCCCAGGCGCCCGCACGCTTTTTATCTGCCGCCACAACGACCGACACCTTGGGCTATGTGACCGATACGGGGTTTCTTACGGATGAAGCACAGGCTCTGCTGCAAGATTGCCGAATACTGGCGCTAGAGAGCAACCACGATTCCCACATGCTTGAAATCGGCCCCTACCCCACCGCGCTCAAGAGGCGCGTTTCCGGCGACACGGGCCACCTTTCAAACGACCAGGCCGCCGCCGCACTCGAAGCGCTGCTAAGCAACCAGCTAGAACAAGTTGCGGGCATGCACCTTTCGGAAACAAACAATCTTCCCCGTTGCTGCGAGGCAGCCCTTGCCGGCATCCTAGCCCGCAACAACCATCCCGCCTGCGTATGGCCCGCAAGCCAACACCGGCCGCTTACTCTGAAATAGTTGCGGCCTGCTTCAAGAGCGCGCGGCGCTGCTTCCAATCGGGCAAAAAACGGGTCATCAGCGCCTTGAAGCGCGGGCCGTGACCGCCTTCGAGCAGGTGACACAGTTCGTGCACCACCACGTATTCCAGGCACTGCGGCGGGTAGGCCGCCAACTGGATGTTGATGCAGATGCGCCCCGTGCGCGGATTGCAACTGCCCCAACGGCTGGACATATTGCGATACACCACCGTTTGCGAAGCCACGCCCATAATAGGTTCCCAGCAGGCAATAAGCGGGGGCACGGCACCCTGCACCTGCTGACGCCACGCGTGCAGCTGCTCCGCACTTGCCTGCTGCTTAAGGGTTCGGGGCGACGCCGCCTGCCTGCGTTGACACTCACGAATCCACGGCAGGCGTCCGCGCACAAAATCCTGCACCTGAGCGGTGCTCACCCACACGGGGGCAGAAACGGCAACGGAGCCATCCTCTTTCACGCGCAGGTTTACGTTTTTCACCTGCTTGCGCACAAGGCGCACCACGATGCCTTCGACGGTAAATTCGCAGGGCGGCGCAGCTTGCGGGTGCGGCTTTGCTTGCGGCCGATAGCGTGGGAGAAAACCGCGCATCGTGCCCCCTATCCGTGCAGCACGATGGCGTAGGCCGCATTGCGCGCAATGCCAAATTCGGTTTGCAGTGCTTGGGTGATGTCTTTTTTTGTGCAGGTTCCCTGCGCCTTCAGTTCGGCGGCACGCACGCGCGCGGCATCCGTTGCAAGGTCGGCATCGTTTAGCTGTTCGGCGGTGCTGGGCGCATCGATCACAATAACAATTTCCCCTTTGACGGGGGTGACCTGCGCACGTGCGGCAAGTTCCTGCGCAACCGCGCCCGACAACGCACGCACCACTTCTTCGTGCATCTTTGTCAGTTCGCGACACAGCGCCACTTCACGCTGGGGGAAGGCCACCGCAATTGCCTCAAGGGCAGAAACGATGCGCTTCGGGCTTTCGTAGAACAGCAGCACGGCATCAAGGGTATGCAGATTTTCTAGCACCGCCACCCGCTCGGCAGCTTTGCGCGGGAAAAACCCTCCGAAATAGAAGCGGGGGCAGGTAAACCCACTAGCCACATAGGCGGTTGCCGTTGCAGTTGGACCGGGCAAAACTTCGACGCCCACCTTGGCCTGGTGGGCGGCTGAAACCAGGCGCTGCCCGGGATCGCTTACGCCCGGCATACCGGCATCGCTGCAATAGGCAACGATTTCACCTGCGGCTATGCGCGCAATAAGCGCCGGCGCCGCATGCGTGATACTCGCTTCATCAAGGCGCTCCAAACGCTTTTCGATGCCGAAAGCCGCCAGCAGCCGCCCCGTCACCCGCGTGTCTTCTGCACACACCACATCGGCTTGGCGCAAAGCATCCAAAGCGCGCGCGGTCATATCTCCCAAGTTGCCGATAGGTGTTGGGCAGATGACCAGTTTTCCCGTTTGGTGCGCGGAGTGGTTCGTGGTTTCGCTCACGGTTTGGCTCACAAAAATCCCTTCGCTCCTTTATGTTTCCAAACGCATTATACTGAAAGCTTCCTAGCACCGCAGCGGCGGCAGCCCAGGCACACACCCCGCCGGCAACCACTCGATTGATCGGAGTTATGTATGCACAAGGAATTCACCGCGCAAACCTCTGACGGCATCTTGCTTTGTGGGCGCGTCGATGCGCCCGTTGACCCCCGTGCGGTCGTGGTTATCGTCCATGGCCTGTGCGAACACTACGGCCGCTACAATTATTTGACCAAGAAGTTTAACGAGGCCGGCTACACCGTTTATCGGTTCGACCACCGCGGACACGGACGATCCATGGGCAAGGCGGTCTATTACGCCGATTGCACCCAGATTGTAGCCGACACCGATCTGTTTGTGGAATGCGCGGCGGCACAAAACCCCAACCTGCCTGTTTACCTGGTAGGACATTCCATGGGCGGCTTCGGCGCGGCCAGCTATGGCACCACGTTTCCCGGCAAAGCGGCCGGCTATGTGCTTTCCGGTGCCTGGACGCGCGACAACCGAGGGCTTACTGTGGTGGACAAAACGCTTGCCGACGACGCCTATCTACCCAACGGACTTTCCGGGGGCACGTGTTCTGATCCGGCGGTATGCGCCGCTTATGCAGCCGACCCGCTGGTGGCAAAGGAAATATCGGTGGGGTTATTTCGTGCCATACACGCAGGTCAGATATGGCTTAAAGAAAACGCTGCAAGCTTCACCGACCCGGTTATTTTGCTGCATGGCGGCGATGATGGCCTGGTTGACCCCAAAGATAGCTTGCAATTCTTTGAAGAAATCGCTTCGACCAATAAATCAATGCGCATCTATGCGGGCCTCTACCACGAAATATTCAACGAATACAAAAAAGACCGCGTCATTCGTGACACGATTGAATGGCTTGATGATCAGGTGAAATAGCGAGTGCTACAGCAGTTCTTTTACTGCCGGAGCCACCACTTTTTCCACATCGGCGGTTGGCTCGAAACGGCGCACAACCCTGCCTTCCCGATCGACCAAAAACTTCGTGAAATTCCACTTGATGTCGGGCTTTTCGGCATACTTGCGATCTTCCTTGAACAGCAGACCCTTCAGCACGAGCGTCATCTTTGAGCCCTTGTCAAAACCCTCGAAGCCCTTTTGCTGCTTCAGGTAGGCATACAAAGGATCTTCCTGCGCACCGTTGACCTCGATTTTATCGAATTGGGGAAAGGTCACACCAAAGCGCGACGTGCAAAACAGCGCAATTTCCTCATTGGTTCCCGGCGCCTGATGGCCGAATTGATTGCAGGGAAAATCAAGGATTTCAAGGCCCTGGGCAGCGCATTCCTTGTAAAGCTCTTCTAATTGTGCATACTGCGGCGTAAACCCGCACTCGGTTGCGGTGTTGACAATAAGCAACACCTTACCCCGATAAGCAGAAAGCGCAACGGGCTTGCCTTCCTGATCTTTCACGGTGAAATCATAGATACTCATAGCATATTCCTTCCAACGCGTATGCCTCACATGCCCCCGATGTTTTCGCCCCTAGCATACCGGCCACCCCGCCCGCACAGCCCCACAATCCCGCAAAACGCCCGCTTAAGCGGGCGAAATACGGTTTGAAAGCATCGGGAAACGCAGGGCTACGTGCCCTGCGTCAGTCCTGCGTCAATCAATCCTGCGCGTACCCTGCGTCAGTCCTGTTGGGGATTGTCTTGCGCTTGTTTTTCGGCAAGGTTGGCTTTTGCTACTGAAATCATCAGTTTTATGCGGTTGAGCTGGTTTACTTCTGAGGCGCCGGGGTCGTAATCGACGGCTACGATATTGCTTTGGGGGTAGCGATGGCGCAGCTCTTTGATAACGGCCTTGCCCACCACGTGATTGGGCAAGCAGGCAAAGGGTTGCGCGCACACAATATTGGGGGCGTCCGTTTTTATCAGCTCGACCATTTCGGCCGTAAGCAGCCAGCCTTCACCCATCGAATTGCACAGGCTTAGAATGTCGCTTGCGTATTCGGCCAGCTCGTAGATGTCTGTCGGTGCTTCAAAGCGCTTTGATTGCACAAGCACGCGCGTGATGGGCGCGCGAAACGCCTTCATAAACTTAAGGCCGATGCGGCTGCCCAGTGCGCTTAAGGCGGGGCGACCCAGCGGATCTTTCTGGAAGATTGCGCCCGCTATGCCGAACAAGAAAAACTCCGTCAGACCAGGCACGACAACTTCGCAGCCTTCGCGTTCAATCGCTTCGACCACCTGATTGTTGGCCGTCGGATGAAACTTCACCAAAATCTCGCCCACCACGCCTACGCGGGGCAGCGTGCCTTCCCCTTGCAGCGGCAGCGCTTCAAAATCCGCAACGATTTTTGCCACTGTTTCCTTGAAGCTACGGCGCGATTCACGCTGGTAAATCTGCTTTTTGCACGTGGCCATCCAGTGGTCAAAGAGCGCGTTGGTACTGCCCGGCTCCACTTCATAGGGGCGACAACGGTACAGGCACATCATCAGCAAATCGCCGTAGAGCACCGAATACATAGCCTGCGCCAACATGGGATAGGTCATCTTGAAGCCCGGATTTTTTTCGTCGAGCTTCTTAAACGACAGCGAAATAACCGGGATGTGAGCCAGGCCCACAATGTGCAGCGCCTTGCGAATAAGCGATATGTAATTGGTGGCACGGCAGCCGCCACCCGTTTGCGTGATAACGATTGCCAGCTTATCGGTGTCGTAGCGCCCCGACATAACCGCTTCCATAATTTGGCCGGTGACCAGGATGGAAGGGTAGCAAATATCGTTGTTCACGTATTTGAGCCCCGCGTCGACCGCGCCGCGGTCAACCGAAGGCAGCAGCTCGAAATTGTAGCCGTTGCTGCGAAACACCTCCAGCAAAATGTTGAAGTGTATGGGCGACATCTGCGGCGCCAAGATGGTGTAGCCCTCTTCCTTCATTTTCTCGGTGAACTGCGGGCGGTCAAATTCGGTCGAAGCGCTTTGCCGCTGCTTGAAGCTTTTGGCCACTTCGGTGTCAACTTTGGCGGGAATGCGGCGGCGATGCTTGTGAGAACGCTGCTCCACCTCAGCTGCCACGGCGGCATCGGCCACACCCGTTTTTGCCGCGATGCGCGCATTGGCATCGGCCACCAGTTCTTCCACCTGCAAATCGCACACGGGGCAGCCCATTTGCGCCGCGTGCAGGGCAGCCTCTTCATCGGCTTGATCTTTTAGCGCAGCCAACAGCGAACGCACGCGAATGCGCGCCGCGCCCAAGTTGGAAACCTCGTCGATTTTCAGGACGGTGAACACCTTGCCCGAAGCCTCTAAAATCTCTTGCACCTGGTCGGTGGTAAGGGCATCAAGCCCGCAGCCAAAACTGTTCAGCTGAATCAAATCAAGATCGCGGCGTTCGGTGGCAACCTTGGCTGCCGCATAAAGGCGCGTATGATACATCCACTGATCAACCAGGCGAATCGGGCGTTCAAGTGTGCCCAGGTGAGCGATGGAATCTTCCGTAAGCACCGCCAAGCCGAAGCTGGTTAAAAGTTCGGGGATGGCGTGATTTATTTCAGGGTCGTTGTGGTAAGGACGCCCCGCCAACACGATGCCGTGCGTATGCGTTTGTTCCATCCACTTCAGGGTTTCTTCGCCCGCCGCGCGCATATCGGCCTTAAATGCATCATCTTCAACCCATGCGGCTTCAACAGCAGCGTCGATTTGTGCCTGCGTGGGCGGCGCGCCGTAACGGCCCATCAGTTCCGCATTATTTTGCACCAGTTCGACAAACAGGCGCTTTTTCAGGTGCTCCTTTTTATCGTAGGGCAAAAACGGGTTGAGGAAAGCAACGTCGGATTCCTGCAGCTCGTCGATATTAAGGCGCAGCGCTTCTGAATAGCTCATGACGATGGGGCAATTGAAGTGGTTGCCCGCGCCTTCATCTTCCTGGCGTTCCCACTTAGAACAGGGCATCCAAATGAAATCGGGGTGCTTGACCAGCAGATTCATGATGTGGCCATGCGAAAGTTTCGCCGGATAGCACACGGATTCCGATGGCATGGATTCGATACCGGCCTCGTAAGTTTTCTTCGTGGAAGGATCGGAAAGTTCCACGCGAAAGCCCAGTTCGGTAAAGAAGGTGAACCAGAACGGATAATTTTCATACATATTAAGCACGCGCGGAATGCCCACACGGCCACGCGTGGCGGCTTCCAAAGGCAGGGGCTCGTAGCTAAACAGGCGCTTGGATTTGTACTCGAAAAGGTTGGGCGCATTCGTTTCTTCGTTGACGATGCCCAGGCCCTTTTCGCAGCGATTGCCCGTGATGAAGCGATGGTGCTTGCCCGTAAGCTCGTCTTTGCCGAAGTCGTTAACCGTCAGCAGGCAGTGGTTGGCGCACATTTTGCAGCGCAGCGTTTTTTGCGTGGGGCACAGCGCGTTAACGGCCGCAAGGGAAAGCATGTGCGACGTGGGCGCTGTGGTGTCTGCGGTGGCTGCCGCATCCTCCTGCGACAGGCGTGCCGACAGAACTTGCGCTTCGCGGTAGCGGTCGTGCGCCAAAAGCGCCGCGCCATAGGCTCCCATGTTGCCCGCAATGTCGGGGCGCACGGCCTGCACACCGGCCAACTGCTCAAACGCACGCAGCACGGCATCGTTTAAGAAGGTGCCACCCTGCACGATAACTTTAGAACCCACTTCATGGGGGTCGCGAATTTTAATAACCTTGAACAGCGCGTTTTTGATTACAGAAATAGCCAGGCCAGAAGCAATATCGCCCACGGTGGCGCCCTCTTTTTGCGCCTGCTTCACGCGGCTGTTCATAAACACGGTGCAGCGGCTGCCCAAATCGACCGGCTGCTTGGCCTCGATGGCGCTTTGAGCAAATTCGGTCACTTCAAGCTTAAGCCCGCTGGCGAAACTTTCGATAAACGACCCGCACCCGCTCGAACACGCTTCGTTGAGCATGATGTGGTCGATGACGCCGTTTTTCACGCGCAGGCATTTCATATCCTGCCCGCCGATATCCAAGATAAATTCCACACCCGGCAGCATTTCCTGCGCGCCGCGCAGGTGGGCCACCGTTTCAATTTCGCCGGAATCAACGCGCAAAGCTTCCAACAGCAAGCCTTCGCCGTAGCCCGTTACCGTGGCGTGACCAAGGGTTACTTTAGGCGCACCCGTGGCGCTATCCACCGGCAGCGCGTTATACATGTTGGCAAGCGCCGCCTTGGCGCAGCCCAACACATCGCCCTTGTTGCTGGCGTAATGGCTCCACAGCAAGCTTTCATCTTCGCCGATAAGCGTGGCCTTAAACGTGGTTGACCCGGCGTCGATGCCCAGATACGCCACGCCTTCATACCCTGCCAAATCGCCGCGGGGCACCACTTCGGTCGCATGGCGCTGCGTGAAGGCAGCGTAATCGGCTTCGCTGGCAAACAGCGGGGCTAAGCGCACCACTTCGCTGCCCTGAATATCGCCCAAACCTTTTAGGCGCACCAGCACATCATGCAGGCGTTCAACCTTGGTGTTTGCCACCGCAGCGCCGGCAAGCGCACAGCCATTGGCCACAAACAAGTGAGCATTTTCGGGCACGATGATGTGATCGCTATCCAACGCGAGCGTTTCATAGAAGCGCTTGCGCAGTTCGGGCAAATACTGCAAAGGCCCGCCCAAAAAGGCGACGTTGCCGCGAATGGGGCGCCCGCAGGCAAGGCCGGAAATAGTTTGCGTTACCACTGATTGGAAGATGGAGGCGGCAATATCTTCTTTGCGCGCGCCTTCATTGAGCAGCGGCTGCACATCGGTTTTGGCAAACACGCCGCAGCGCGACGCGATGGGATAGATGGTAGTATGCGCGGCGGCCAGCTTATTTAAGCCCGCTGCATCGGTGTTAAGCAGCGCCGCCATCTGATCGATAAACGCACCGGTGCCCCCGGCGCAGGTGCCGTTCATGCGCTGTTCGATACCCTGGTCGAAGTAGATGATTTTCGCATCTTCCCCGCCCAGTTCAATGGCTACATCCGTCTTGGGAATCAGCGCTTCAACCGCCGTTTTGCTGGCAATTACTTCCTGCACGAATTCAAGCCCCAACCACTGAGCCAGCAGCAAGCCGCCCGACCCCGTGATGGCGATGCTCATCGGTTCGTCGCCAAAATCGACTGCGGCTTCTTCAAGCACTTCCACGATGGTGGCGCGCACATCGGCATGATGGCGCCGGTACACCGCGAATACGACCTTGTTTTCATTGTTAAGGATGGCAAGCTTGACGGTGGTTGATCCAACGTCGATGCCTATGTGCAAATGTGTGTGTGTCATGTACCTTATTCTAGCCGAAATCGTGACAAAACAAAGCTACGAGTTCGGTGTTTAACACGAAATAGGTAACAATACGGCAACTGCCCTGCTGCCGCGCGCGTGCCTGCCCGTCGATCTTTCCTTTTTCATCCGCTTTCCCGCACAAGCTGGATACGATTAACCCATAATTTGCTATCCTTAGCAGCAACACTCATTACGAAAGGATCGTCATGCAGATCACCCCTGCCGAAATCGCCGAAACTCTGGCCATGGTCAGCAACCAGCACCTTGATATTCGCACCATCACGCTGGGGCTTAACCTGCGCGGTTGCACACACGAAGATATCGACATTATGGCGCGCAAGGTCTACGATCGCATGACCACCGCCGCCGAACACTTGGTGCCCACCGCCCAGCAGCTTGAACGCGAATATGGCATTCCCATTGTTAACAAGCGCATATCCGTCACACCTATCGCCGAAATTTGCTGCGCCACCAACGCGCACGACCTTACCCCCATCGCCTTGGCCATGGATAAAGCGGGCAAGGAAGTGGGCGTCGATTTCGTGGGAGGCTTTTCGGCGCTTGTGCACAAAGGTGCTTCGGCGGCCGATACCAAACTGATGGAATCTATCCCCCATGCGCTTTCGGTTACCGACCGCGTGTGTTCTTCTATCAACGTGGCTTCCACGCGCGCGGGCATCAATATGGATGCCGCGCTAAAAATGAGTGGCATCATTTTGGAAACTGCCCAGGCCACAGCCGATAGGCAGTGCATCGGGTGCGCCAAGTTGGTCGTGTTTGCCAACGCCGTTGAAGATAACCCCTTCATGGCCGGCGCCTTCCATGGCAGTGGCGAAGCCGACGCTGTTATCAACGTGGGCGTTTCGGGCCCAGGCGTTGTGCGCGCCGTATTGGCCGATCTGCCCCAAGATGCCGATATCACCAGCGTGGCCGAAGCCATCAAGGCCACCGCGTTCAAAATAACGCGCGCGGGCGAACTGATGGCGCGCGAAGCTTCCAAGCGCTTAGGCGTGCAGCAGGGCATTTTGGATCTTTCGCTGGCCCCCACCCCTGCGCAGGGCGATTCGGTGGCGCAAATTTTGGAAGCTATCGGCGTGGGCACCTGCGGAGGTCCTGGCACCACAGCGGCGCTGGCCCTGCTCAACGATGCCGTGAAAAAGGGCGGCGTTATGGCGTCGTCTTCTGTGGGCGGGCTTTCGGGCGCCTTTATTCCTGTTTCGGAAGATGCCGGCATGATTCGCGCTGTGGAAATGGGCGCGCTTTCGCTTGAGAAGTTGGAAGCTATGACCTGCGTGTGTTCGGTGGGTCTGGATATGATCGTGGTGCCCGGCGACACCACCAAGGAAACGCTGTTTGGCATCATCGCAGATGAATGCGCCATCGGCGTTATCAACACGAAAACCACCGCCGTGCGCGTCATCCCCGCCATTGGCAAGCAGGTGGGCGATACCCTCAACTTCGGCGGCCTTTTGGGCTACGCGCCCGTCATGCCCGTAAACCAGCACGCCGGCACCGTATTCGCCCACCGCGGCGGCCGCTTCCCCGCCCCCCTAAACTCGCTGAAGAACTAAGGGGCGCGGGTGGCCTTATGGCGGCAGGGTCACATAGCATGTATGAAGTGGGCCTTGAGCAGGCGTGGGAAAGTTTTGCTGCGCACCTAAGTGGCGCGCGCGAGGGGCTGATTTGCGTGGTGAGCAACCACCCCCTTGATGCCCCCGCCCGCACGGCACTAGAAAGCTCGTTTGCCGCCCTAGGCTGGGGCGCGCAAGCGGGCGTGTTTTTGACGCTGCACGCGCAGGGGGTTCGGGAAGCCGCGAGTGCGGAAGAGGTGCCCGCGCGCGAAAGCGGCGTGGGCGAAGGTGCGGTGGTTGAGGGCGGAGCGGGCGGAACCACACTGGATGAAAGCACCTTGTTTGAAGCCATCGAAGGCATCGACCCGCTATTACTTGTGGCAACCGACAAGCAAGCCACCGAAGCGCTAGGCCACGCCTACCACCAAGAAATCCCCTGCGACAAACACACCCGCCTTTTCGGCCGCACCACCTGCGCCTTCACATCCTTTTCAACCCTGCTAACCGAAAAGGAAACCAAACAAAAAGCCTGGAAACTACTAAAAACCCTAGGAAACCCCAGCTGATTTATCTTCATCTTCGCAAAATTCCAGGCAATTTGCTCTCTGCTTAAAATGGTTCACTTTCGAAACTTCAAAATAATTTCAGTTTCGAAACCCCACAAGGAGGGTTTCCACTGCCGCTAATCAATAGAGGGCTCTACTACCGCAGGTCGTGAGTGGTTGGCGGGCAGGGTAAGCGCCGCGCCTGCGAAGGGCTATTTTACGGAGGGGCCGTATACCAGCGCTAGCACATCGACGCGGTTGTTTTTGAATCGGTAGATAATAAGGAAGCTGGATAGCGCTATTTTTCGGATGCCTTCCCCGTAGATTGCTTTCAGGCTTGCGCGCACGCGAGGTGAGCCTATTTCGGGTGACGTTTCCAGAAGAAGAATGAAGTGTTGGAGTTGGTTAAAAACCGCTTCTGAATAAAGGGCAGCGGCATCTTCTATGAAGCTATCGGCAACAACAACTTCGTATTTAGCCACGGGCTTGCCTTAAGGCTTGCATGCGCTCAATCGCCTTGTCACCTGCGCAACAGCGACCCGCAGCAATATCGGATGCACCGCGTGCGACCGCTTCGAGCACGCGCGCCTCATAGGCAGCGTCTTCGCGTTCTTGTTGAATGCGCTCTTCAAAGACGGCTTCAGAACAAAACACATAGGCAGCGCAGCCATTTTCGGTGATGCGCACAAGGTCTTTACCGGCGGCATGACGCAGCGCCTTTTGATCTTTTTGCAGAGAGGAAATAGGGTAAATAGCTTCCATG
>JAVWGW010000003.1:0-25837 GCA_036640375.1 Raoultibacter sp.
ACAACAAGCAGGTGATCTCCGGTTTGCTGCAGGCTGTTTACTTGGCAATCCAAAACCGACGGTGCGCCGCACACGTGGGGCAGGCTGTGTGCGGTCGCGGGCAGCGGGGAAAGCGTGTGGGGCACCTGCGCGCCCTTATCTTCGCTGTGGCCGCAATGGCTGCCGCACCACAGCGCGGGCAGCGCCAGGTTTGCATCGAGCACGTTGATACTACAGCGTCGCGTTTTTTTCAGGAGGGAAAGGGTGCAAGAACGCTCACGCACGGCGAAGGCCAGCATGGCCGGATCGTGGGAGGTAGGGGTTATCCAGGCCACGGTAGTAAAGTTCACCCGCCCCTTGTGGTGAACGCCCACCAACACCACGGGGCGCGGGTTGAGCAGCGCCGCCACGTCGCGCCCGCTTACCTCTTGCAGCGGGGCTTCCTCACACCTGTTCACCTCCGCAAAAACGGGGGTTTCCCGGTCCTTATCCCCGGTCCCCTTCGGGGTTCCTTCAGTGGCCACTTCCATGGCTAATGCGTACAGTGGGGGGTTTGGGGCAAGGCGATGCCCAGGGCATCAGCCGCATCGCTGCGCAACTCTTCTAAGGTGATTTCGTAGCAGGCCAAAGCATCGATCCAACGACGCAGGCAGCGCCGCCCCTTGTCGGTCAAAGAAAACATTCGCTTGGCCGATCCTTCTTCCGGCGTATCCCAATAAGAGGCGACAAGCTCGTTTTCCTCCATGCGCTTCAGGGCGCGATAGATGCCCGTCGCGTCGGGCTTTTTGCCGCCAAACATGGGGGATTGCGCCGCCTGTTGCACGATGATGTAGCCATGCAGCGGCACTTCAGATTTTGCCAGCAGGGTCAAAATGGTTGGTTGGGAAAGCCGATTGAGCGATTTCCCCAGTTCAGCACATTCTTTCAAATCGGCATCCGATTTGGGATTGCAGCTATTCCACATGGGGCTACCTTTCGGGAAGGAGAAAACAAGATAATGGTATCATCGCACATATATTCGATGATAGCTACTATTTTCATTGTTCACACGTGATTTCCTCGCTTATCTTGTGCTTGCCTGCGCGCGACTTTTGCGGATGCGGCAAACAATGCTAAACTTCGGGGCAAAGAAAGGCTTTACCTCAACACGAAGGAGAACATCCGGTGACCGAACCCCAGCTTACAACCCCGACTTCAAAAGAGTGCGCCTTAATCGCGGCACGTGCGGCCGACGAAAAAAAAGCCACGGACATTATGGTGCAGGAAGTGGGCGAGCTTATTTCGGTAACCGACTATTTCATCATCGCCACAGCATCAAACAATCGCCAGGTCAATGCTATCATTGATGAAATTGAAGATGCCTTGCGCGAAAAGGCGGGCGTCAAGCCCCTTCATCGTGAAGGCACGGGGGATGGCACCTGGGCGCTGCTTGATTACGGCAATTTTGTCGTGCACGTCTTCCAGCCCGAAGCGCGTGATTATTATCGCTTAGAAGCCCTGTGGAACGATGCCCCCGTCATCGATTTGGCCGCAGCGGGCATCACCGACGGGGAATATTCCGACCGCATCGCCAAATTGCTGGGCAAAGAATAAAGTCGCAGACCTGCTTGTAGCCCCCGCCAGGTCGCAGCCCTGGTTGGGGCACAGTGGCACTCGCCAAGGCTGCGCCTGCCCGCTTACTGCGTGGGCGTCGCGGGCTCTTCTTCTGCGGGTTGCGGCGCCTTCCAGGCGCGGGGCAGGGGCAGCGCACTTCCCAAAGCCGCCGCCAAAAACAGGGCGACAATCGCGCTTATGGGGAAGCATAAAATCAGCAACAAGGCGGCCATAAGCGGGTTGCGCATAACGCCACCGCATACCGCCGCCGAACACAGCGCGATGCAAAACACCGGGTCGGCACCGCCCAGGGCAGCCATGCCATAACCCAAGGCCACACCTGAAAAGATGACAGGGAAAATGTTGCCCCCGCGCCAGCCGCACTGCACGCACAAAGGCCCCATGAACAGCTTGATGATGCCGGTCAAAAAAAGCGCGGCGATGCCAAAACTTCCCCAGCTTTCAGAAAGCACGTGCATCTGCGCTTCCCCGGCAAACATCGTATAGGGAAGCACGCAGCCCACAGCCCCTAACACCACGCCGGCAAAAACGGCGCGCAGCACGATTTTGTTGCCAAACAGTCTGGCAATCTTTTTGGCCAGTGCATTAAACGCGTGGTAAAGCCACCCGCCCACAGCGCCCACCAGGGCCACCGGCAGCGCCCAGATAAGTTCGTTTGTGCCCAAGGTGAGGGAAGAATAGTGGATAAGCCCGCCGCCGCGGCCAAACAGCGAACCCAACAAGAAGAAAGCGCCCAGCGCCCCGGCGATGGCGATAAGATAGCAGATGATCTTGCGTTTCTTGGGCAGCGTAATCGCATCATCATTTTCGGTGTTGCCCACAAAGGGTGCCGCAAACCCATAGAGGGGGGCGGTAAATATGGCCGAAAGAGCCGCCGAGGTGCCAATTTCTGTCAGTTCCTTAAAATCCGATCCGAAGCGCTTCATGCGGTCGCCCACCCAGGTGCACAGCCCCGCAATGGCACCGGTAAGCCCGGCTTCCGGGCCGACCGACCCGCCAAAAACCAAAGGCAAAATGGCAGCTAAGCTCGACGCGCCCAAGTTGTCGTAGCGATAGCGCCCTTCGCGCTTCACTTCGGCCATGACCTCGCCCAGTTCGGCAGGCAAGGGCCCAAAACGTTTTTCGGTCAGGCCGATAAAAACGCCACCGATGGCGCAGACGACCAAGGGGTAAAAGGCAAAATCAAAATGCTTGGGCACCGTTTCCCAGATAAAATTCAAGCCGACGTTCATGGCCAGAAAAAACGCCCACACAAACGCACCGGCAATAGCCCCGGTCAGCGCCACAGCTACCAGAAATAATGTGCGGTTTTTGAAACGCGCCCACACCATGTTAGCCTTCCTTTTCCTGCTGCGTAAATATACTCACCAGCTCGCTGTGGTAGGTTTGCGGAAACAGATCAAAGGGGGTCACCTGCACAAGTTTGTAGCCGCATTCTTCCAAGCGCACCACATCGCGCGCCCAGGTTGCAGGGTCACAGCTTACGTAGGCTATGCGCGTGGGTGCAGCCGCAGCGATGGATTGCGCCACGCCTTCGGCCAGCCCCGCGCGCGGCGGATCGACCACCAG
This sequence comes from Raoultibacter sp., assembly GCA_036640375.1. Taxonomy (GTDB): domain Bacteria; phylum Actinomycetota; class Coriobacteriia; order Coriobacteriales; family Eggerthellaceae; genus JAVWGW01. The sequence continues at coordinate 3,163 of JAVWGW010000003.1, forward strand.
CGCGTCGAGGGCACCTAACTGCGGCAGCTCGCGTGCGGCGTCGCCCCCGATCACTTCCACGTATACGCCGTTGGCATCGGCATTGCGTCGCAGGTCACGCACGGAAGATGCGGCGGATTCCACGGCAAAAACGGTGTCCACAACCCCGGCCAAAGCCAGAGAAAACGTGCCCGCGCCCGCATACAGGTCGGCCACAACGCAGTTTTCGTCCAACTGCAAGCCTGTGCTTACTGCGGCAACAAGGGCTTCGGCTTGGGCGGTGTTCACCTGGAAAAACGAAGGCGCGCTGATCATGAAATCGACATCGTTTAATTTTTCGTGCCACATCCCTTTGCCCGCCAGCACTTCGACCCCCTTTATCTTGCGGCTTTTGCCAGGGTCGGCCAACACGCGCACCACGCTGCTTGCCTTGATGGCCGATTTGACGGTGTTGGCCACCACGTTGCGCGGAAACTGCCCGGGGCGCGTCCACAGCGCCACTTCCAAATCGCCCGTGCGCAGGCTGTGGCGCACGCCTACGCGGAAAATGCCCAGGTCGTTGGTGCCCTGCACATAACGCAGCGCCCCTTGCAGCGCCTTGGGCGCGCTGGCTGTGGCATTGTGGGCAAGCAGACAGGTGGCGGGTGTGGCAAGGGTGTGGCTGCCTTCCTTATGAAACCCCAGGTTAAAGCGCCCCTGTTTGTCGAAAGCGGCGTTAAGCTCCAGTTTGTTGCGATACCCCGTCTGGCGTTTGCTGGGCACGCAGGCATCCACCAGGTCTTCGGCACGCTCGGTGCTAAAGTGCGCGCCGTGCGTAAGCGCCGCTACCACGTTGGCGCGCTTGGCGGCAAGCTGTGCGTCGTAGCTTATGTGCTGCCAGCAGCAGCCGCCGCACTGCGCCACGAAGGGGCACGGCGGCTCTATGCGCTGGGGGGAAGCCTGCACCACTTCCAAAAGCCGCGCGTTGCAAAATGATTTTTTTTCCTGCTCGATGGCGCAGCGCACCACATCGCCCGGGGCGGTGTCGGGCACAAAAATCGCCTTGCCCGCCTGCGTTTTGCCGATGCCCGCCCCGCCGTAGGTAAGTGCGGTGATAGTGATGGTTTCCTCAGACGCCACGTGTGCTCCTTCTTGCGGTGCGTGCTTTCTGCCCCTTGAAGCGCAGAAACCTTCACCATTATATGAATAAGTTGCGTGCAGGTTTTTTGTTTCACCCCATAATAGCGTATAATCATCCATGTTTTGTGCCCTCTTAGCTCAGGGGATAGAGCGTCTGCCTCCGGAGCAGAAAGTCGCAGGTTCGAATCCTGTAGAGGGCACCACAAAACAGTTACGGCAAAAATCGGAGGAATCCCCCCAGGGATTAAGCAAAGTTACACGAAGAAAAGGAGCCAACATGGCACAATATAGCCCCGAGTATCAGCCCAGCGGTGAAGAAATCGCCGTTATTAAAACATCCAAGGGCACCATTAAAGTGCAGCTGGCCGGCAAAGATGCGCCTATTCATGTGGCAAACTTCGTGGAACTGGCCCAGAAGGGCTTTTACGACAATCTGAAATTCCACCGCTATGTTGCGGGCTTTGTCATCCAGGGTGGCTGCCCCAACACACGCGATTTAGATACAGCGCAAGTGATTGAATCGGGCAAAAGCCGCATGTCTAATTTGGGCACGGGCGGTCCGGGTTACTCCATTAAAGAAGAATACACCACCAACCCCAACAATCAGCACCTTGATGGTGCCTTGGCTATGGCGCGCTCGCAAGACCCGAATTCGGCCGGTTCGCAGTTCTACCTGTGCCTGGGTGCTCAGCACTCGCTCGATTCTGGTTACACCGTGTTTGGTCAGACCATCGAAGGTAAAGAAGTGGTCGATGAACTGCGCGTGGGCGATGTGATCGAATCTATTGAAATCGAAAACGCCGTCCAATAGCAGGTCACTTCCGCAAGCGTGCATTTATGTGTGCGCCAAGTAGATTTGCTTGAAACTATGGCAAAATACGGGTGAGGGACGCAAGAGGCCGAAGACAGAAGGAACAGATGAACAACGACATTTTTCAGCACGCGCGGCAAGCATATGGGGCAAAGGATTACGAAGGGGCATTGGCCGCTTTCACGCAGTGTCTTCAGGAATACCCCGCAAGCTTAGCCCCTGGTGAAGCCGGTCTGCTCTATCATCAAATCGGCAATTGCTTGGTCAAGCTCAACGATTACAACGAAGCCATCCATGCCTACACGCAGGCAACGGCCGATGCGGCCTATGCGGCGGGCAGCACGGTCAATTACAACTTGGGCATGGCTTATGCCGCGCTGCACGATTACGAAGATGCGCTGCAGCACTTTGAAATTGCCGTATCCGATGCTAAGTATGATATGGCCTATAAGGCCTATTCAGGCATGGGTAACGCCTATTTGAAGTTGGGTAAATCGGCGGAGGCGGGCGCGGCATTTCGTTCGGCCGCTCTCGATGAAGCCAACCCTGATCCCACAAAATCCCTGCTGAACTTAGGCGTGTGCTTTATGGCGCTCAACCGCCCGCTCGATGCGGTCGCGTCGTATGAAAGCGCCCTGCAGTTTGATATGCCCTCCACCACGCAAAACAAGATCTACGCCAATCTGGGGCAGGCTTATGTTGCCAGCTCACAGATGCAAAAGGCGGCGTCGGCCTTTGAAGAAGCCATCGCCGATAAAACCTATTTCCTCAGCGATTCGGCCAGCGTCGATTACCAGCGCGCCGTAGCGGCCGTGGCAGCGGGCACCGCCGAAATAGCAGCCATCGAACCTGCGGCCGATATGTCGGGTCTAGATGTCAGCGCCGATGGGTCGCCGGTTTATCCCGATGCCGACCAATACACGGCCACGCTTGATCCCTACTACTATCCCGATACCTACGGTATGCAAGATGATGGGTATGCAACGGGCGGCGAACGCTTCTTTAACGCAAGCGATGAAGAACTGGAAAAATGGTCGAAGGGTGTTGCGCGCCAGGATCGCAAACGCCGCAACGTCGGCCTTAAAATTATCGTGTTCATCATCGTGCTGGTGTTGCTGGCGGCATCGGCTGGCCTGTTTGCCTTCACGCAAGGCTACGGCTATCCCACCCAAGAAACCTTGACCCAGCAGCTGTTCTCCAATAAGGAACAGGCGGCAACCACGGTGTTTGCAAAGGATTTAAGCGCCGAAAAGGTGTCGGGTATGCTTGCCCCTGTGCAGGCCGATGAAGCGGTTGTCATCAATGGCGTCGATCGTTCAATGACCAATTCCGAAGTGTACGCCACAGCCAAAACGGCTGAGGGCGGCGCCGTTCAATACAAAATATCGTTCGTGCGCGAAGGCATCGGTTGGAAAGTAACAAACGTGGAACTTTATTTCGCGTCTCAAAATTAACCAGGCACTACGAAAGGATTACAACTTATGGCACTGCAGAAAACCTACATCATGATCAAGCCCGACGGCGTGCGCAATGGCCACATCGGTGAAATAATCAATCGCTTCGAGCGCGCCGGTTTAAGCCTTGAGCGCATGGAACTGGGCATGGTCACCACCGACCAGGCAAAGGCGAACTATGCCGAACACGAAGGCAAGCCGTTCTACGATGGCCTGGTCAGCTACATCACGTCTGGCCCTGTGGTAAAGATGGTTATTTCTGGCGAAGGCGCTGTGCTCAAATGCCGTAGCCTCATGGGTGCCACTGACCCTGCGGCTGCTGCCCCCGGCACGATTCGCGGCGATTTTGGCCTGGTTATGGATGAAAATGTCATTCATGGTTCGGACTCCCCGGAATCCGCCGAACGCGAAATGGGCATCTTCTTCGCCTAAGCGTTCTCAGCTCGATTCTTTACCCGTCCGAATAAACGTGAGAAGATGAGAAAAGGATAAGCTGTATGCTATATCGTGTTATTGATGCGACAGAGCTTCCAGCGCTTGTTTCCGCATTCATGGATTCTTATGAGGTGGTAGCTCCGGTCAAGCGGGACCGGAGCTACGTTTTTGAAATCCTCGAATCGCCTGAGGAAATAGAGCTGGATTACGTTTCAACGGTGGTATCGCCCAAGAAGTATTTTTTGCCGCCAAAAGAAACGCTTTTCAAATTCGATGCGCTTGAAAACGAAGTCACCGAATATGCGGCCGAAATTACGCCGCGGGTGATTTTTGGTGCTCACGCCTGCGACATCAATGCCTTAAATAGGCTTGATCTGGTGTTTCGCGATGGCCGCTACCCCGATCCTTATTACTGTGCGCGCCGCAAGGCGACGCTTATTGTGGGCATCAGCTGCATGCCGGGCGAAAACTGTTTTTGCAACCTGTGGGGCAGCGATGAAGCGCGTTTTGGCTACGACCTGTTTTTGCAGGATATTGGCGGGCGCTACCTGGTCAGCATGAGCAGCGTTGAAGCGGCCAACATTTTGGAAGCAGCCTGCACGGTGCGCGAAGCCACCGATGAAGATCGCATCCAATTTCGCCACGCCACGCGCCGGCGCCAGGAAAGCTTCAATACCGCCATCCCCGATATTCAAGAAGTCGCCATGCTGATGGACGCCTTCCATAAAGATCCGTTTTGGGAAGAATTGGGCGGCCGCTGCCTTTCGTGTACGGCCTGTTCAGCGGTGTGTCCCACCTGCTTTTGCTTCGACATACAAGACACGCTGGACCCTTCGGGCAAAACGGGCGAACGCCAACGCGTGTGGGATAGCTGCACGGCGCCGCAGTTTGCCGAAGTGGCGGGCAATCACAACTTCCGCGACACGGGCCGCTGGCGTGTGCGCCACCGTTTTTACCACAAGCTCAACGGCTTTTTGGCCAACTACGACCGCATGTTGTGCGTGGGGTGTGGCCGCTGCGTGACGGCGTGCAAGGCGCGCATCAATCCCATTGAAGTCCTGCAATTCTTCGAGCGAAAGGGGGCGCAAGATGGGGAATAGTTGCGCGGTTTCCACGGTGCAGGTGGCACCACTTTCCGATTATGTCGCCCCGCTTGATGGCACGGCCATGATGGCGGCAAACCCCTATCGTCCCTGGCCAGCGCGCATTACTTCGATCACGGAACTGACGGCAACCGAAAAGTTGTTCGAGTTTCGCTTAATCGATGAACGCATCCGCGAATCGTTTCGTCACAGCCCGGGGCAGTTTGTGGAAGTGAGCATTTTCGGCGTGGGTGAAGCGCCTATATCCATTTCAGGATCGCCCTCCAAGCAGGGGTTTATCGAACTGTGCGTGCGCCGCACCGGTGAAGTGACCGATGTGCTGCACAAAATGCAGTGCGGCGATATCGTGGGCCTGCGCGGACCGTTTGGCCGCGGCTTCCCCTTTGAAGAAATGAAGGGGCACGATATTTTGTGCGTTGCCGGCGGCTTGGGCATCGCGCCTTTGCGCTCGCTGATCAACAACATTCACGATGAACGCAGCGAATTTGGGAAGGTCACTATCATCTACGGCTCGAAAAACCCCGATGAAGTGATGTTTCGCAAGCAGTTTGAAATGTGGCGCCACCGCAAAGATTTCGACTTATACCTTACCGTCGACGAACCCGATGCCACCTGGGATGGGGAAGTAGGCCTGGTCACCAAGCCCTTTGCCGCGCTTGACCTCGATGCCACCAACACCTATGGCGCCATCTGTGGCCCGCCGGTCATGTATCGCTTCGTCATCGACGAAATGCGCAAGAAGGGCATCAGCTACGATCATATCTATGTCAGTTTTGAACGCCATATGAAGTGTGGCATGGGCAAATGCGGCCACTGCCAAATCGGGCATCAGTACGTGTGTATCGACGGCCCGGTCTTTAATTATTGGGAAGCAAAAAATATCCAGGGGTCGATGTAATATGGCGGGCAATTGCATTGCGTGTGAAGAAAAGCCGCGTCCACCTAGGGTGGTTATCGTGGGGCTGGCCAGCTGTTTTGGTTGCCAGTTGCAAATTACCAACAACGAAGCGCACCTGCTTGAAGTGTTGGGTCAAATAGATCTAAGCTATTGGCAGCTTTCCACAAGCGGCTCTATGCCTGCCGATTTCGATGTGGCCATTATCGAAGGCGCCGTTACCACGCAGGAAGCCGTTGCCACCGTGCGCCATCTGCGCGAAGTGGCCAAAGTGATCATTTCTGTGGGGGCCTGCGCCAACACCGCGGGCATTCCCGGCATGGCTGCCGCCAATCACGCCACACGTGCGGGCGAAGTCTACGACCAGCTGCCCCTTGCGGCGGGCGAACTTGTGGCCCCGTGCAGCGTGCCTTCGGTGATCGATGTGGATTATCGGGTGCTGTGCTGCCCCATTGACCCCCTTGAATTTTTGGATGTGTTATCCCACGCGCTTTACGGGTCCAATAAAACGCTTTCCACCAAAACCATGTGCGGCGATTGCCGGCGCAACGAAACCACCTGCTTCTACAACAAGCAAGAACTCTGCTTAGGCCTGGTAACAATGGCAGGCTGCAACGCGCGTTGCGTGAATCTTGGCCGTCCCTGCAACGGGTGTCGCGGGCTTTCTGCCGATGCCAACCTGGCTGCCGCGCGCGAAACCGTGGAACGCTACGGTGTCTCTGTTGCCGATTTCGATAAGGCGCTCGAACTGTTCAACCAGACCAGCGACCTGCTGCAAGAAAAGGAATAGCCCCTATGACAAAAACCTCTATTAGCGTCGATCACATCGCGCGCATCGAAGGCCACGGAAACGTGCACGTTGTCATTGAAGAGGGCGTGGTGAAAACGGTCGAAATGAACGTGGTCGAACCCGCCCGCCTGTTTGAAAGCATGGTACGGGGTCGAAGCTATACCGAAATCCCTTATATTGCGTCGCGCATCTGCGGCATCTGTTCGGCCAGCCATGTGGTCACCGATTTAAAAGCGGTTGAGCGCATCTTCGACGTGCAGGTAAGCCAGCGCACCCAGGCCCTGCGCGAACTGCTGGTATACGGGTCCTATCTGCAAAACCATGCCACGCACCTGTTCGTGTTTGCTGCCCCCGATTTTGTGGGCATGCCCAGCGTGTTTCCGCTGGCGCAATCCGATCCGCAGCTGTTTGAAAGCGCGCTGGCACTAAAGGCCTTTGGCAACGAACTGTGCACGAAGGTGGGGGGGCGCAGCGTGCATCCCATCACGGCCGTAACAGGCGGTTTCACCCACGAAATTACGGCGGCCGAATACCTTGATCTGGCCGACAAAATGGATGCTCTGATGCCCTTTGCGCTAGAAACCGTTGATCTGTTTGCCTCTTTTGAGGTGCCACCGCTGCACAGCGAAGGCGACATGTTGGCGATGTTCGCGCCCGACCATTATGCGGTGGTACGTAGCGACACGGCGCAGTTTTTGGGCGCGGGTGTTCCCTTTGATGCCAACGATGCTTTTTCAGCTATCGAAGAATACGAAGTGCCGCATTCCGCCGCGAAGCTTGCCCGCGTAGCAGCTACCGGTAAGCCTTACATGACCTGCGCTCTTGCGCGCATCAACACTTCGTGGAGCCTTCTTAGTTCCCAGGCGAAGGTGGCAGCTGCCAAGGTGGGTTTGCGCCCGCCAGAAACAAATCCCTTTATGAACAATGTGGCACAGGCCGTTGAAATCGTGGATGCGCTGCAGCGTTGCGCGGGCTTGTGCCGTTGGCTTGCCGAAGGGGAAGGCAGCAGCGATCCGCTTGCCTTCACGGTGCGCGCCGGTCGCGCCGTCGGCTTTACCGAAGCGCCGCGTGGGGCGCTGTTCCACGAACTCGAACTGGATGCGCAGGGTTGCGTGGTACATGCTTCCATCATGACGCCCACCGCCCAAAACGTAGCCAACCTGGAAGCCGACATGCGCGCCTTGGCCGAAAGCCTCGCGGCTCAAAACACCCCCGAGGATGGTATTCGCCAAGCAATCGAAAAGCTCGTGCGCGCCTACGACCCCTGCCTTTCTTGCAGCGTGCACTAAAAATGTGTGGCAGGGTGTTGTATCTCTGCCACGCGCCCGCGCCCAGGGTTGCGCGTGGCAGGTGAAGGGGCACCCGCACAGCAAAACGCGGGCAAGGCCCAAGCCTCGCCCGCGCCTGGGAGGGTAAACTAGATTTCGTTTTTAATGGTTTCTGCCATGATGTAACCGTAGTTCATCGCAGCATCAAAGCCCATGGCATACGCGCGACCATCTTTTTCCTCAATCGAACCGCACACGTCGCCCGCAGCATACAGGCCAGGGATGGCTGCACCGGCTTCGGTTTGCACGTGGGCGGCCGGATCGATAGACAGCCCGCCTGTGGTCAGATACGGGGTCGGCTCAACAGACACGACCCAAACGCCATCATGCATATCCAAGAAGGGCAACTTCTTGCCTAGAATTTCAACTTCTTCAGTGTGCCCCGCGCGCCCGCCTCTGTCGTGACCGATAATTGTTGACACTCCCCACGCCTAAAGGCGGGGGATTCTTCCTTCATCGCTGGTAGCCTTCCTCTCCCTACGAGAGAGGCTGGTCTTACACCTGCTCCGGAAGCGTTTTCAAGTTTACACCTGAGGTTCCCGCAAGCCCTGCGGTACCTTTTAAAAGCCGTATTCCTTCACAAGCAATGTTTATTGCAGCGTTCACATCACGGTCGTGGTGGGCAGCGCAATCAGGGCACTTCCACTCTCGCTGGGCAAGGGTGAGCTCGCTGTATCGGTATCCACACGTACTGCATGTCTTGCTTGATGCAAAGAACCTGCCCACTTTCACAAAATCACGCCCCTGCCAGGCACACTTGTATTCAAGCTGTCGGATCATTTCTGACATGCTGGCATCACTTATTGCTTTGGCAAGGCAGTGGTTTTTGCGCATACCCGACACGTTCAAATTTTCAACGGCAATAGCTTGGCTTTCACTTACTGCAGCTGTTGTGAACTTGTGCAAGGTATCTTTTCTTTGGTTTGCTATCCTTTCGTGCACACGAGCCACACGCACCCGTTGTTTCTCGCGGTTTTGGGAACCTTTTTGCTTGCGGGACAACTTTCGTTGCTCTCTTGCAAGTTTCTTTTCACTCTTGGCAAAATTCTTGGGGTTTTGTATATGCTTGCCTGTTGAGCAGGTGGCTATATCATGAATGCCAGCGTCAATTCCAAGCATTTCAATTGTCGCGAACTCAACATTTTGACAAGGCACATCCGTACAGCAGATAGTCACATAATACTTACCACTGGGAACTTGCTTTACGGTAGCTGATAGAACGCGCCCTTCAATGGGTCTGCTTATTCTTGCTTTGACTGCCCCAAGCTTTGGGAGTTTTACCTGCTTATCACCAACAATTGAAACAGTGTTGGTGCGATAGCTTTTTCGGTTGTTGCGCTTGGATTTAAAGCGAGGAAAACCAACTTTGCCAGGATTGCGAAAGAAGTTTTTGTATGCCCTATCTAAATCTCTCAGAGATTGTTGTAGCGCCATAGAATCAGCTTCGGCAAGCCAAGGTTCCTCAGTTTTCTTCCACAGCGGAATTTGGGTGATGTAGGCGTTGATGAGTCTTGTTTTTTGTTGTGCCCTGTATTCATCTTGGCGCATCGCAAGAACCTTGTTGTATACCCAGCGACAACACCCGAAGGTCTTTGCCATCAACTCACGCTGATATGCAGTGGGGTATAGACGATATTCATATGCCTTATCCACACCCCGCGCCCTTTCTTACAGCTGTACGAAACAGCGCCCCTGCCTGTTCTACAGGAATGATTATACCATACAAAACGAACCCATGTTCGCCTAAAGGCGAAGCGCCTTATATCCCCATAGATGAATCAAGGGGTTTTACGGCGCCTGTATAAAACACAATATGTTGTACACCCCTGGTGGGTAATATCAATATATTGATAGAATACCGTTGACGCGTGGCGGGCAGGCTGGTAGGGTATGTCTTACCGCAGAAGAGCTTTCACGCAAAACCCTTCCTTTCCTAAGGCCGATGGGTTGGTAACGTGCAAGCTGTTTTACTTTGGCCGGCACAGTAAACGCACGGGGAAGCAGAGGAGAGCGAATGTATCAAGTTAAGAAGCGCGACGGCAAAATTTCAGAATTCGACATTGCTAAAATAGCAGGGGCTATCGCCAAGGCGTTCGATGCCCAGGAAAAGCAATATCATCCGTCCACTATCGACTTGCTTGCACTCAATGTTACCGCACATTTTGAAGGCAAGATCAAAGACGGCATTATCGATGTCGAGGCCATTCAGGATAGCGTTGAAGAAGTGCTTTCTGTCGCCGGATATGCCGATGTGGCCAAGGCCTACATTCTTTATCGCAAGCAACGCGAAAAGGTGCGCAACGCCAGTGCCACGCTGCTCGACTACAAGGCTATCGTGGATAGCTACGTTAAGGTCGAAGATTGGCGCGTGAAGGAAAACTCGACGGTTACCTATTCTGTTGGCGGCCTGATCCTTTCCAACTCGGGAGCCATCACGGCGAACTATTGGCTTTCCGAAATCTACGATGAAGAAGTGGCCGCCGCGCACCGCAATGCCGAAATCCACCTGCACGACCTGTCCATGTTGACGGGTTACTGCGCAGGCTGGTCGCTCAAGCAGCTCATCCAGGACGGCTTGGGTGGCGTTCCCGGCAAAATTACCTCAAAACCTGCCAGTCATCTGGCCACCCTGTGCAACCAGATGGTCAACTTCTTGGGCATCATGCAAAATGAATGGGCAGGTGCGCAGGCGTTTTCGTCGTTCGACATGTACTTGGCACCGTTTGTGAAGGCCGACAATCTTTCTTTTTACGAAGTGAAGAAATGCCTCGAATCCTTCATTTTTGGCGTGAACACCCCTAGCCGTTGGGGTACGCAAGCGCCGTTTTCCAACATCACGCTTGACTGGACGGTTCCGGCCGACATGAAGGATGTGCCCGCTATCGTGGGCGGCAAGGAAATGGATTTCACTTACGGTGATTGTGCCGCCGAAATGGATATAGTGAACAAGGCGTTCATCGAAATCATGATCGAAGGCGATGCCGATGGCCGTGGCTTCCAATACCCCATCCCCACGTATTCCATCACGAAGGATTTCGACTGGAGCGATACGGAAAGCAACCGTCTTCTGTTTGAAATGACCTCAAAATACGGTACGCCCTATTTCAGCAACTACATAAATTCCGATATGGAACCCTCCGATGTGCGCTCGATGTGCTGCCGCCTGCGCCTTGACCTGCGCGAATTGCGCAAGAAGTCCGGCGGCTTTTTCGGCAGCGGCGAATCGACCGGTTCTATTGGCGTCGTCACCATCAACATGCCGCGCATTGCTTATTTGGCCACCGATGCAGCCGATTTCTACAAGCGCCTCGATCACTTGATGGATGTTTCGGCGCGTTCGCTGCACACGAAACGCACGGTTATTTCCAAGCTGCTCGATGCGGGCTTGTACCCCTATACGAAGCGTTACCTGGGCACGTTCGAGAATCATTTTTCAACAATAGGCCTGGTGGGTATGAATGAAGCTTGCATGAACGCAGCGTGGCTGCAGGCTGACATGACGCAACCCTGCGCGCAGAAGTTTTCGCGGGAAGTGCTCGATCACATGCGGGATCGCCTAAGCGATTATCAGGAAGAATACGGCGATTTGTACAATCTGGAAGCTACGCCGGCGGAATCCACCACCTATCGCTTTGCCAAGCACGACCGCGAAGAATTCCCCGACATTATTACGGCGAATGAAAACGGAACGCCGTATTACACCAACAGCTCGAATTTGCCCGTGGGGTATACCGAAGATATTTTCAGCGCCCTTGATGTGCAGGATGATCTGCAGACGCTCTATACTTCGGGCACGGTATTCCACGCGTTTTTGGGCGAGAAGCTGCCGGATTGGCAATCGACGGCAAACCTGGTGCACAAAATTGCCGAAAACTACAAGCTGCCCTACTACACGATTTCGCCCACGTATTCGGTGTGCAAAAACCATGGCTACATTGCGGGCGAAGTGTGGGAATGCCCCTGTTGCCACGAGGAAACCGAAGTGTACAGTCGCATTACGGGATACTATCGCCCCGTGAAGAATTGGAACGAAGGCAAGGCGCAGGAATTCAAGGACCGCACGGTGTACAACGTGGGCGCATCAAAATTGGTGAAGGCCGATGCTTGTGTGGCAGCTGCCGCGCAGGCCACCGGGGTGCTTGCCGCAACGGAGGAAGTGCTTGAAGTGGCACAGCCTGCGCAACCGGTAGAAACCTGCGTTGCCAGTGTTTTGCCCGAAGGCCTCTACATGGTGGCCACGCACACCTGCCCCAACTGCAAGCACGCCGAACAGCTGATGGAAGATGCGGGCATCGCCCACGAAGTGCTGCTGGCCGAAGAAAACCAGGATCTGGCGCGACGCTACAACATAATGCAAGCGCCGACGCTGCTAGAAGTTTCCGCAGAAGGGCAGGCGCGCATCATTTCCGGCGCGGCCGCCGTGTTCAAAGAAATCAACGCCCTGGCGAAGGTGCTGGCATAGGCCCTCTGCCCGCAGAATTTATCGTTTCATAAGCTATACGTACAAGCCAGGCCGTGTGCCCCACAAGCACAAGCCTGGCTTGTTTGTGCGACCCATTAATGCCGGCGGACAGCAGGTAACGCTTTAGAGGAGCCATCAGTAAACGCCTTGGTCGATAAGTTCTCGTTGTTTTTCCTGCAAACTTTCGCTAAAACAACGCGCCGGCAACCACCTGTGGGGGTGACGGTGACAGGGGGGCTGGGTTGTGCGAGAATGTGAGGTGAAAAATAAGGCGACTCCCCTGTGAGGTTTTAGCATATCATGTCAGCACAATTCAACATTAAAGCGACGAATTCCGCTGCGGTTGCGCGCCTGCAGCAGGAACTGCGTTTGCCGCGCTTTATTGCGGCAACGCTTGTTGCGCGCGGTATCGACACGCTTGAAAAGGCCGAAGCGTTCATGCACCCTTCCCTTGAGCGCGATTGGCTTGATCCCTACATTATCCCTGGTCTTGCTGCTGTGGTGGACAGTTTGGAAGCAGCTATCAAGGCGCGCAAGCACATCGTCGTCTTCGGCGATTTCGACCTTGACGGCATTTCGGCAACGGCCACTCTCACGCGCGCCTTGCGCGAACTGGGCGCGGCGCAGGTGTCGCCCTTTATTCCCCGCCGTTTTGAGGAAGGCTATGCGCTTACGGCGCCCGCCATTAAACGCGTGTGCCAGCTTAAGCCCGATTACCTGATTACGGTTGATTGTGGCGTTGCCTGCAAAGAAGAAGTGAAAGCTTTGCAGCTTGCGGGCATAGAAGTTGTTATCACCGACCATCACGAACCGACCGATCTGGTGCCCGAAGGGGTGCCCGTGTGCGATCCGAAGCTTGATGAAACCTGCCCCAGCACGCTTTTGGCAGGGGTGGGCGTGGCGCTTAAAATCACCCAGGCGCTGGGCGCCCGCTTCGGCAAGCCGCATTTGTGGCGCGAATACACCGATCTTGCCACGCTGGGTACGGTGGCCGATCTTATGCCGATGCGCGATGGCAACCGCGCGCTTGTTGCCGAAGGCATCGCGCGCATGAACGATGCTCCGCGCAACTGCATTGCGGCGCTGCTGGCGCAGGCGGGTGCGGCGGACAAGCCGGTTGCGGCCACGAACCTCAGTTTTTCCATCATTCCGCGTCTGAATGCCGCCGGGCGCATGGGCGATGCGCAATTAGCCCTTGACCTGCTGCTAAGCGATAGCTTTGACGAAGCCTGCCAAAAGGCTGCCGAATTAGAAGCGGTCAACGATCGCCGCCGCGCCATCGAAGCCGAACTGGCTGAAGTTGCCAAAGTGCAGGCGGCCGAAAACTACCATGGTCAGCGAGCCCTTGTGGTGGCGGGGGAAGGCTGGCACGAAGGCGTGAAGGGTATCGTAGCAAGTCGCCTGGTCAACACCTATGGGGTGCCCGCGTTGCTGTTCACTATTGAAGAAGGCGAAGCGCGCGGCAGCGGTCGCAGTGTGGGTCAGGTGAACCTGTTTCGTGCGGTCGAAAGCTGCTCGGATCTGCTGACGCGTTTTGGCGGCCACGAAGCGGCCGTGGGCGTTACGCTGCCAGCCGAAAAGCTTCCAGAATTCACGCGCCGTCTGTGCGATTACATGGATGCGCTTTCTCCGGAATGCTTTCATCCACGCATCGAGATTGATGCGTGTGTCGACCTTGAAGAACTTTCCCTTGAAAATGTAGGGTTTTTGCAAAAGCTTGCGCCGTTTGGCCAGGAAAACCCTCTGCCGCGCTATCTTGCGCGCGATATTTTGCTTTCCAATTGTCGTGCGGTGGGCGCGGAAAAAAATCACTTTTCTTGCATGCTTACCGATGGGAAGTATTCTCTTGCGGGCATTATGTTTCACTGTTCCGACATCGCAACGCTCACGCATTGCGGCAGTGTGGTCAACGCGGCCTTTGAGGTGCAAATCGACGAATGGCGAGGTCGCCGCACGGTTAAGGCCATGCTTTCCTCGCTGGCTCCCGCGCAACCCTGCGCGGCGCTGCAGGCCTGCCTCGATTCTGAATCCCTCGATTTTGTGGCCGATTTATACGCCACCAACGATGCCGATTTGTGCGCCGATTGCCCCGAAGATGCCGAAGCGGTGCAGGCCTACGAAACCGCGCTTGAAAAAAATCGGGAACTCTGGAAAAGGCGCGCCCAAGAAAATCCTGCCGGGTTGCGCGCGGCAATCACCCAGGCCTTTATCGGGGATGCCGCCCTGCATGATTCGCAGCGCGAAGTGCTTGAAGCGCTCGACGGGGGGCAGTCAGTTTTGGCCGTTATGGCCACCGGTCGCGGCAAATCGCTCACGTTTCAGGTGCATGCCGCCTGCGTGGCCTTGGCGGGCAACACGGCCAGTTTGTTCGTGTATCCGCTGCGGGCACTTATCGCTGACCAGGCATTTCACATGAGCGAAACGCTTACCACCTTCGGCATTGCCAGCGCTGTGCTTACGGGTGAATCCACGCCCGAACAGCGCCGCGACATATTTTCCGGCATCGCTTCGGGCGCCTACGATATCGTGTTGACCACCCCTGAATTTTTAAGCTTTCACGCCGATGAACTGGCCGCATCGGGTCGCATCGGGTTTGTGGTGGTCGATGAAGCGCACCATATCGGGCTTGCCAAGGCGGGCAACCGCACAGTTTACGCCCACTTAGGCGAAGCGATTGCGCACCTGGGCAACCCGACCGTTTTGGCGCTGACGGCTACGGCCGAAACAGAAATTGCCCACGACATCACGGCAACGCTGGGTATCACGCGCCAAATTTTGGATGAAACGGTGCGCGAAAACCTCAAGGTGGACGATCAGCGCAACCTTAAAAAGCGCGAAAACTATCTTGCCAACCTGGTTGCCAGTGGCGAAAAAACGGTCATCTACGTGAATTCGCGGGCGCAATCGGTGGCTCTTGCGCGCATGTTGCGCAAGCAGGTTCCCCAGATGGCATCGCTGGTGGGCTTCTACAATGCGGGGCTTTCGCGCGCAGAACGCAAGCGCATCGAAGAGCTTTTCCGCACCGATGCTCTGTGTGTGTTGGTGGCCACCTCAGCTTTTGGTGAAGGGGTCAATATTCCCAATATTCGCCATGTGGTGCTGTATCACCTGCCCTTTAACGAAGTTGAGCTCAACCAAATGAGCGGCCGCGCGGGGCGCGATGGGCAGCCGGCGCTTATTCACCTGCTGTTTGGGCGCGCGGATGCTTCCATCAACAAGGGCATTCTTGAACAGGCAACGCCCGACCACGATTGCATGGCGCAGGTGTATCGCGAACTGCGGCGTATGCAGCAAGCTGCAGGCGATGAGTTCTTCGTTGCCAGCGATGCCGATTTGGCGCGCGTGGCGGGAGAGCATATGGCTCAGCCGCAACTGCCTGAAGCCGCTGTGGCCTGCGGGATTGCGGTTTTTCGCGAACTCGGGCTTATCGAAACGCGCACGACAACGGTGCTGGGCACCCTAACGCGCAGCATCCATGTGTCTGGTGCGCAGACCAAGGTGGAACTGACCGATAGCGTGCGTTATCGCGAAGGCCTCGACGAAATCGCCATTTCAGCAACATTTCACGATTGGGTGCTCAAGGCGGGGGAATCGACATTGCAACTGCGGCTTTCCCGTCCTATTTTGCCTGATGAAATACGGGAAGGGGGCAAGGCATGAGCAAAGGAAAACATGCGAAAGCAAAGAAGGCGGCTAAGGCAGCGCTGCAAGATACGGTAGCGCCGAAGGCCGCCTCTGACCACCACAAAACGGATAAAGCCGCGTCGCCTCAAGCCGAAACGGCACTGCCCCCTGATGATGTTTTGCTGGGGGAACCCGTCGAAGCATTTTCCGCAAAAAAAGAGGCGGAGGAATCCGAAGAATTGATGGGTCGGCCTCACTCCGTTGCCGTCAATTTTGCGTCGGGTGCCAAAAGCGATCTTCCCCGCAGCATTGGCGACGAAACTCCCGAACAGCGTTTTGCCGAACTGCAGCGCATTACAAGCGCCTACTTGGGGGAGGAAAGCGAGAATCTGCTTGAAAAGGCGTTTACCTTTGCGCGCGATGCTCACCAGGGACAATGTCGCAAAAGCGGTGAGCCTTTCATAGCGCACCCCGTGGAAGTGGCGCTGATTTTATCCGATTTGCGCATGGATAGCGAAACGCTGTGCGCGGCGCTTTTGCACGATACGGTGGAAGATTCGTCGGTCACGCTTGAAAAGGTGGCGCAAGATTTTAGCCCCGCCATTTCGCAGCTGGTCGATGGCGTTACCAAGATTACGCGCATCGAAGTTGAAAGTCTCTCCGATGAACAGGCGCAAACGATTCGCAAGATGTTTGTGGCCATGAGCAAGGATATTCGCGTCATCGTTATCAAGCTGGCCGACCGCTTGCACAACATGCGCACCTTGGGCGCGCTCAAGGAAGATCGCCGCATTTTCAAAAGCCGCGAAACGCTGGAAATTTATGCGCCCATCGCGCACCGCCTGGGCATCAGTTCCATCAAGTGGGAACTGGAAGATTTGGCGTTTTACTATCTGGAGCCCAACAAGTTCAAGCAGGTTTCGCGCATGGTGGCTGAAAGCCGCGAGGAACGCGAAGAGTATCTGGCACAGATTATCGACATCCTTCATGAAGAAACGGCCAAGGTTGCTGTCACATCCCAGATCATGGGGCGCCCGAAGCACCTGTATTCCATTTACCAAAAAATGACGCAGAAGGGCAAAGGGTTTTCCGAGATATACGACCTGATCGCCGTGCGTATTATCGTGAAATCGGTCAAGGATTGCTATTCGGCATTGGGCGCGGTGCACAGCCTGTGGCACCCGATGCCCGGCCGCTTCAAAGACTACATTGCCATGCCGAAATTCAATATGTACCAAAGTTTGCACACCACGGTGATCGGTCCGGCTGGCCGGCCGCTTGAAGTGCAGATTCGCACTGAAGAAATGCATCGCATGAGCGAATACGGCGTGGCGGCGCATTGGCGTTACAAGGAAAAAGGCTCGCGGGTGGATGAAAACCTTGACCAGCAACTTGCCTGGCTGCGTCAAATGGTGGATTGGCAGGATGAAACCCGCGATTCGCGCGAATTCCTCAAATCGCTCAAGGTGGATCTGGCGCCCACGGAAGTGTTTGTGTTTACGCCAAAAGGCGAGGTCATAAGCTTGCGCACGGGGTCAACTCCCATCGATTTCGCCTACGCCATCCACACCGAAGTGGGCAACCACTGCGTGGGTGCCAAGGTGAACGGGTCCATTGTGCCGCTCAGCTACCAGCTGCAGATGGGCGACCGCGTTGATGTGCTCACGCAGAAAAGCGCCACCCCTTCGCGCGATTGGCTGAACCTGGTGAAAACGCCTTCGGCGCGCAGCAAGGTGCGCTCGTACTTTTCCAAGGTTAGCCGCAGCGACGATTTGCAAATAGGGCGCGATAAGCTTTCGCGCGAAATGCGCAAGCACGGCATCGGCCTTTCCAGCGCCCAAAGCATGCGAGCCATCAAAACGGTGTCTGAGCACTTGGGCTTCAACGATGCCGAAGACATGCTGGTCAACATCGGCACGAACAAAGAAAGCGCCACGCACGTATCAAACCGCCTGCTCAAGATACTGGTTGACCGTGGCACCGAAGAAGCGGAAACGCCCGGTTTGGGCATGTCTTCTATGTCGACGGGCAAGTTGCCGCCCATGATCACCAGCGTCAAGCGCCCGAAAAAACACGAGGCGCATAATTCAAACGGCGTGGTGGTCAAGGGGGTCGAAGATGTGCTGGTGCGCCTTTCGCGCTGCTGCAATCCGGTGCCCGGCGATGCCATCGTTGGTTTTGTGACGCGTGGCCGCGGCGTTTCGGTGCATCGCGATGATTGCCCCAACGCACAAAGCCTGCTAGAACACCCCGAACGCATCATCGAAGTTTCGTGGGAATCGGCACCCAGCGGCGAAATGTCATATAAGGTGGAAGTGTTCATCGAAGCGCTTGATCGCATGAACTTGCTGCGCGATGTGACGGTAACGCTTGCCGATATGTGCGCCAATGTGCTTTCGTGTTCGACGGCGTCGCATCGTGATGGCATGGTGGAAATGCGGTTCTTGTTCCAAGTTTCCGACGTTGCTGCCATCGACAAAATTACCTCGAAAGTGCGCACGATTGAAGGCGTGTTTGAAGCGCGGCGCATGATGCCCGGTGAAGGCATGTATAAGGGCAAGAAGGCGACGTCGTAGCGGACTGATTAGCAAAATGATTGATTGATTGAAAGGAAGAAACATGGCTTTGGTTCATAAACTTGACAAGGGATGTGTGCCGGTTGAAGTTCTTACCCTGGGACCTATCGACAACAACACCTTTATTATTTCCGACGATGAGGCTACGTTTGTGGTTGATCCGTCAAGCGATCTTAACGCGATTTTGGAGGCCTTGGCAGGTCGCAAGCTTGCGGCTATCGTGCTGACGCATCGCCATCACGATCATGTTGATGTTGCGGCTGCCTTGAAGAAGGCGACGGGTGCCACCGTTATTGCTTCAAAGGATGATGCGCGCGAAATCGAAAAACCCACGCGCGAAGGTTCTTACCCGCTTGCCCCGCCGTGCAAGGTTGACCAGCGGGTATCCGATGGCGACATCGTGAAAATCGGCAACATGCCCTGGAAGGTGATCGCGACGCCGGGGCACACCGAAGGCGGCATATGCCTGTTTATCGATCCGCGTTTTGGCACCAACAAAAGGAATGCACCCTTGCTTATTGCGGGCGATACGTTGTTTTGCGGCAGCATCGGCCGCACCGATTTTAAGGGTGGCAGCATGCCTGCCATGCGCAAGTCACTCAAGCGCCTGGCGGTGCTTCCCGATACCACCATCGTGTTGCCGGGTCACAACGACCTGACCACAATTGGCGCTGAGCGCAAACGCGTTTTTGCTTTTTATGCCTGATGGCGACTGGGGGAATCAAAAATATTCCGCGCACGATTGAGTGGGTGGCGCCCGCAGGGTCGCGTCCGATTGTGCGCATCATTGATCAGCGGCTTTTGCCGCAAACATGCAAGATGCAGGCTGTTTCTACCGCGGATGCCCTGATAGAGGCCATCGAGGTGCTGGCGGTGCGCGGTGCTCCGGCCTTGGGCGTGGCCGGCGCTATGGCGCTGTGTTTGTGGGCAGAAAACGAAAGCACGCACACGACGGTGGATGCTTTTATGGCCGCGTTGGCGCAGGTGGCCGCGCAGGTTTCTGCTGCACGCCCCACGGCGGTCAACCTTTCGTGGGGCGTGGGGCAAATGATGCAGGTTGCCCGCGCCCACGCGCAGGCGGCCGATGATGTGGCTGCCCTCAAGCGTTCTTTGGTTGCGCGCGCGTGCGAAATGGCGCAAGAAGATGAAGCCGCCAACCGGGCCATCGGCGCACACGGTGCCAAACTGCTTGCCCCAGGCTGCCGCGTACTCACGCACTGCAACGCCGGATCGTTGGCAACGGTGTATTACGGCACGGCTTTGGGGGTGGTGTATGCCGCCCACGAACAGGGGAAAATTGAGCGCGTGTACGCCGATGAAACTCGCCCCGTCAACCAGGGTGCGCGCCTGACCATGTGGGAACTGACGCAGGCGGGCGTGCCCTGCACGCTGCAGTGCGACAGCATGGCGGCAAGCCTTATGGCCGCGGGAAAAATCGACGTCGTCATCGTTGGCGCCGACCGCATCTGCGCCAACGGGGATACCGCCAACAAGATAGGCACCTACCCCTTAGCGATTGCGGCCGCCTACCACCACCTGCCCTTTTACGTGGCAGCGCCGTTTTCCACCATCGACCACACGCTTGCACGCGGTGCGGAAATCCCCATCGAGCATCGCGCCGCTTCCGAAGTTTGCGACACCGACGCACTGCCAGTTGCCGTGTACAATCCCGCCTTCGACGTAACCCCCGCCGCCCTCATAACCGCCTTCATCACCGAACGCGGCGTACTACACCCAAGCGAACTTGTTGCCCTTTGCTAAAAGAAAGGCCACCCAAATGAGGGCGGCCTTTCGAGGGAGGGGAGGGTTTACGAATCGCTTCCAAACCCAGGGAACGTATGGGGGTGCTTTAGGCTATCGTCGTCGCTTCGATCAGCGTTTTGCCGGCGGCATTCTTGCCCGCGAGGCGTCCGAAGGTCATAGCGGTGCCCAGCGATATGCCGGCAAC
This sequence comes from Raoultibacter sp., assembly GCA_036640375.1. GTDB lineage: Bacteria > Actinomycetota > Coriobacteriia > Coriobacteriales > Eggerthellaceae > JAVWGW01. The sequence continues at coordinate 23,687 of JAVWGW010000003.1, forward strand.
GGTAACGGGGTATTCCACCAGGTAGCGGCCACCCTGCACGTTGCCACCGACGAACAGGCCTTCGATGGGCTTGCCCGCTTTATCAAGCGGCTGCAAGGCCTTGTTGACTTCCAGGCCTCCCATCAGCACCAACATGCCGGCACCGGCAAATTCGCAGGCATAAAACGGCGCGGTTGCTACGGGGAAAAGGCGGCGGGCATCTTTGCCAAAATCGTCGTCGTGGCCCTTGGCGCACAGTTCGTTGTAGTGGTCGATGGATGCCTTTACCTTGTCGGCGGGCAGCCCGATTTTCTGAGCCAGTTCATCGATGGTGTTGGCAACCACGATGCCTTCGGCCCCTTCCACCATCTTTTTGGTGGTGTAGCCCAGGCCGAAGCCCGCAAGCACCGTTTTGTACTGGTCAACTTGATCGTCGGGGATGAAGTGGTTCACGTATCCATGGCCATCAGGCATTTTGGCAATCTGCTCCGGCCAGGCGGCGTCGAATATCTGCCAGGATTTCGTGCCCTTTTCGGCAACGGCAGGATCGCTTGAGAGCGGCTGACGGGAAAGCTGGTCGGCGATATTTTGGCCAGGAATATCTTCGTTCATGAAACGACGGCCTTCCATATTAAGCTGCAAGAAGCTATCCACACCCAAGGCACCGCCCATGTGGTGGGTCATCGGAGCGTGGGGGCCAAGTTCCATGTGCGCGCCAGCCCACAGGCCCATAAGGTGGCCTTCGCCGGTATTGCCCACATTGCCCGCCGCATCCATGGTGGTATAGAAGCTGGGGAATTCGTTTGCCCAGGGCACGAAGTAATCGCGCATATCCTGGTTGTTGCCCCAGTCGCCCGTGGTCAGCACGACGGATTTGGCGTTGATCTGCGTATAGTTGCCATCCTTGTCGTGCACGTAAGCGCCCGTGATTTTGCCATCGCTTGCGATAAGCTGTTCGCCCCAGGTTGAGAAGATGAATTCCGCACCCGCTTTTGTGGCAGCGGCAGCAGCAGCATCCATTGCCCATTGCATGTTGGGGTTTGTGGTAAGCGTACCGTGGAAGTAGGGGTAGTATTCGCTCTTATAATCGTAGCCTTCCAGCGGCGGGAAGCACTTCGGGCGCAGATAGTTGGGCTTGGTGGTTGTCTGGTTGGCGGCGGTGGTGGGCAATACTTCGTAATCGGCGCCTTCGATCAGCCAGTCGAAGTCTTCGCCGGAATGATCGTACCAATAGGCCAAAAAGTCGGGCGTGGGGCGATAGCACATATCTTTCATCAGCTGATTGATGACAACATCTTTGCCGGCCCATTGTATGCCCAAGTCTTTTTGTATTTTCGACCCAACCACACCGAAGTCGCCCGCCATGGATACGGCGGAAAGCTGAACGGCCTTGTCAACGCCGATAACCTTTGCGCCTTCCTCAACGGCAGCCTTCGCCGCAGCGCAGCCCGCAAGGCCAAGGCCGATGACAAGCACGTCGCATTCCTTGGTTTCTTTAACGTTGGCAGGCACGGCCGGTGCCGTCATGAAGTTCGGGGTGTATTCCGCTGGCGGGGTGCCTGCGGCGGCATTTTTGCCAGCAGCGTCGCCCTTGGCATCGGTCTTGCTTTGGGGAGCGCATCCGGCCAGGCCGGCTCCTGCGACAACGGCGGCCGTTGCTCCCAGCCCGAGAAATGCGCGGCGGCTTAATCTTGATTCTTTCATGATAGTTCCCTCCTTGGTGTTTTTTGTAACCTTCGACCATGACACTACGCACATAAGGGGCAGCCATCATCACCTGTTTGCTGGTGAAATGAGGCAGCCGAGTGGTTTTGCGCCCCACCTGCTTCGGGTGAGACGCCGTCATTTTGGCAGATGGCACGCCGTTTTTTGAGCGCGCATCCCTCCCGTCGTCTTTCCTGAAAATAAGCACGTTGAAAGCGGTTTTTCGCGCAGGCACCCGGCCAAACGGATATACTAGGCGAAGGAGGAGGGCGAATATGGTGGCTGTTGTAGACATACTGAAAAGCGTGCGGCCGCGTCAGGCGGTATTGCTGAGCGGTTATGCGCTGTATCTGGTGTTCATTTATATGGCGTTTCATTCCAATACGGTGCTTGCCTCGATGGGGCCTTTGGGGCATACGCTCGACGTGGTTTTCCTGATGGCGACCATGTCGGCACGCGTTGTGGTCT
>JAVWGW010000004.1:0-25135 GCA_036640375.1 Raoultibacter sp.
GAATCGGAGGGTAGCCAGGACAGGTAATCAATGCCCATATCACTGCAATCTATTGGACCAGCTTAAATTGCAATTTAAGCCGTCGTGTCCCTCTTGGGGCGTTAAGCTTTTTCTGCCGCCGTGAGTTGCTCATCTTTCGCAACTGCGGTACAATCGGCCTTGAGAAAGTTGAACATTTCTTGGGGCAATTGGAGCCCCAAAGATTTGGTTCAGCTTTCCGTGTTTTCTGGGGTGAAGAATCTGCCCATTTTCCCGGCCAGCCTTAGTTTTGCCGTGGAACTCTATCCTCAGCCAAAGGCGTGCGCTCCGACACGCTATAATGGTTGCGTTCAATAAGCAACTGAGGAGTCTACATGAAGAAAACCGATCGAGCATTTCTCAAAGCGCTACTGGAAACGCCTTCCGCTACGGGCACTGAAGCCGCTGTGGCGCAGCTGGTGCGCACGCGTCTGGCCGATACGGCCGATGAAATACAAACGAATGTGATGGGCTCTGTGCACGCGCGCCTTGCGGGCAAGGGTGCTGCTCCTTCCGTGATGATCGCGGCGCATATGGATGAAATTGGCCTGATGGTCACCTATATAAGTGACGAAGGCTTTTTAAGTATAGCGGCGGTTGGCGGCGTGGATGCTGCCATTTTGCCGGGTATGCGCGTCGATGTGCACACGCAAAGCGAAACGCTGCGCGGCGTGGTGGGGCGCAAGCCAATTCATCTTATTTCTGCCGACGAACGAAAAAACGTCACCCCCTTAGATAAGCTGGTCATCGATCTGGGCTTGTCGGGCAAAGCGGTGAAGAAGCGCGTGAACATTGGCGACACCATAACCTTTGGTGTGGGCTTTGAGCGTTTCGGCAGCGGCATGGCCGTTTCGCGTGCGTTTGACGACAAGGCGGGCGTTTGGGTTGCCACGCGCGTGCTTGAAGAAATCGCTGCTGCGGGCGGTGCGCCGGGGGATTGTATCTGCGCGGCCACCGTGCAGGAAGAAATTGGCGTGCGCGGGGCTACCACCAGCGCTTACGGCGTCAATCCCGACATCGGCATCGCCTTTGACGTCACGCATGCCACCGATTATCCGGGTATCGACAAAACCACCTACGGCGATATTCGCTGCGGTGCGGGTCCCGTTATTGCGCGCGGCCCCAATATCAATCCTGCCGTGTTTGAGCGTCTGGTTGCGGCGGCGAAGGCGGAAGGAATCGCCTATCAAATCGAAGCGGAGCCGGGGGTGACAGGCACCGATGCGCGCGCCATCCAAATTGCGCGCGAAGGCAAGGCAACCGGTCTGGTGTCGGTGGCGTTGCGCTACATGCACACGCCTACCGAAGTGATTGCGCTGGCCGATCTTGAGGCCACCGTGAAGCTGCTCACGCGCTTTGTGCTCGATTTGGATGCCGAAGCCACGTTTGTGCCGGGAATGTAGGCACGTACGTGAAACGCGACGAAACCCTTATAGCACGCAACAAAAAGGCATTCCACGAATACGAAATTCTGGAGCACTACGAAGCGGGCATCGTTTTAACAGGCACGGAAGTGCGCTCGCTGCGCGACAACAACTGCCAGCTCACTGACTGTTTTGCGCTGGTGCGCGATGGGGAAGTGTGGCTGCACAACTTGCATATTGCCCCTTATTCTCACGGCAATCTTTCCAACGTCGACCCCGATCGTCGCCGCAAGCTGTTGCTGCACAAGCGCCAGATTCGTGAACTGCAACAAGCCACGAAGGAACGCGGGTTCGCACTGGTGCCCCTAAAGATGTATTTTTCAACAAACGCCCTGGTGAAGCTGGAATTGGCTGTTGCCCGCGGCAAGAAGCTCTACGATAAGCGCGCCGATATGGCCGAGCGCGATGCGAAGCGCACAATGGAACGCGCGCTCAAAGAACGTCATCGCTAGGAGGATGCATGAACGCCGATAAAAAAGCTGTCTTGGACATGATTCAGCAGATCAGGGATCGCTTAGATGATGTGGAAGAAAGCCTGGAATCCTTCGAGGGCAACCTGGAGGGCTACGCGGCGCGCCTTGACCACATCGACGACAAGCTGTTTGTCATCGAAGAAGAGTTCGAGGCGGTTTTAGAAGAAGAATCGAAGAAAGTGAAGCGTCCGCCGCCAACGCCACCAACAGCGTCGCTGCGCCAGCCGCGCCAAAATCCGTCGCCGCGCAGGCTGCAGCAAAGAAAAACCAGCCCACTGATGACGACGATGAATACGTGCCCTTGGTCACCAAGGAAGCGGTGGCCTCTGCCACAGGCGATGCCAACATGATCTACAAAGAAGGCAAAGCCACCGTGGTAGAACTTGCCGAAGCCTTCAACGACATAAAATCAGCCTTAGATTTCAAATCCCTGCTGAAGTAGGGCTCTTACTTGAAGTAGGCTTTTACCAGGGGTAAAAGGCGCGCATATTCGCTTTGAAGGTGGTCGTGGGTTGCTAAGATGGGCACGCAAGCTTCGTTTACTGCCCTGCGTATAGCATCGTAGTTTTCTTCCAAACAGCTGCAAATTTCGGCATCAAGGGATCGCTGCGCTTTCATCCGGTTGATAATTTCTAGCACGCGCTGCTTGGGGAAGGGGTCTTTGTAGCTGCGCTTTCCGCTTAAGGCGCTGGCAATATCGGCAATGGCCACAAGGCGTTGCGCCGGGGAAAGATCGGCGGCCGCCAGGTGGTAAGGATAGCCCGACCCGTCAAGTTTTTCGTGGTGGCGCAGTGCGATGGCGGCTATTTCGTCGTCGACGCAGCCCGTAATAATCGCTTCGGTGATGTTCACATGGGTTTCCATGATGGTTCGTTCGGCGTCAGTCAGCTTCCCTGGCTTTTCCAGTATTTCTAGCGGGATACCGATTTTCCCTAAATCGTGCAGCAGGGCGGCGTGATAAATTTGTTCCTGATCAGGCGGCGGCATGTGCATAAACAGCGCCAGCTGATAGCTGATGTGCGCCGTGGTAAACGTGTGCGTGACGGTGTGATAACTGCGAAAGTCGATGGCGTTGATAAGCATTTTAAGGCACGATTTGGCTTCGCGTTCGGGGATGGTGTAGGCGCTGCTTGCATCGGCTATGCTGGGTGTGCTCGGCGTGCTGGGCGCAGCCGCTGTGCACGGGTCGGGCCGCTCGCTGCACTGCGCTTCCACAAACAGGGCAACGGCATCGGGGGCAAACAGGGTGCCACTGCGTGCCTTTAAGTAGGATTGCAAATCAGCCGAAGAAGGGGCCTCGTCACTGGTAAGAAACACGTCGGCGCGATCGGCCACGTGAATAATTTGAGCAAGATGGGCGATGTTGGGGTCTTGGTCGCGGAAGCGATTGTAGGGCAGGTGGTGGTACAAAATGATGGCGGCCTTGTCGCTTAAAAAAGGCAACTCCCTCAAAAAAAGATAGCCGTAAAGGCAGTGTTCCCAAAGGTCGGCATCTTGCCGGGAAAGCATGCTACTTATTTCATCGGCGTGGTAGATGCCGATGTCGTGGAACAAGGTCAAAAAGTAAACGGCGCGTCTATCCTGTTCGGAAAGGGTATCTTCCACGCTAAGCATCGCATCGACCATGCGGGCAACGCGGCTTCCGTGATCGACCAGGCGTAGGTCTACGTGGTTGAGCGACCGCTGCACCATGCGCATGACGTCGTTGGCCTGTATGGAAGTCGATTTTCTAGCGGTATCAGGATGCCTGTTTTGAATGTCGTGCCCCTTGCAGCTTGCTTCTCTGTCTCAAATCATAAGAAATAAGTATAGACGTTTTCGGGAATGCTTAGGTCGGCTTTGCCCAAACGGTTAACTGGCGGGAATTTCGGTGTAGTCTTCCAGGGGAAGCCACTTGGGCTTGCCGTTTGCGTGCGCCGCATGCTCTATCTGATAGCGCAGGTCATCAGCGCTGTCAAAGGTGATGCTGGAAGCGGGTTTGTTCGCCGACGATCCGTCCCAGAGCGTGCCGTTCCAAGAGGTGGCTCCATACCACTTCTTCCCAACGGGGTCATAGACGTAATTTGCATTCCATCCGTTACCGGTGTCGATTTTGGCGAAAAGCCAGATATTGCCATCGCTGGGTGCCTTGCTTTGATAGAAGGGCTGAATAATGAAGTCCGCATTTCCTACTTGCAGAAGGGGGAAGGATTTTCCTGCAAGGCTAAACTGCATGAAATAAGCTTGCCGGATAATATCGTTTGATTGTTGGGTGGCATCGTGGGTGGCTTGCCAGTCTTTCCAGAACTCTTCAAAGCTGGCAAACTCATCTTCAGCGACGGTATCCTCCGCAGAATGTAGGCTACAGGAAACCTTTGCGATGGAAGTGGCCGTGGGGGGCGTGATAACAAAAGTCCCCCCCTTGGGACATACCAATTCTTGGTCTTTGGCAAGGGCCTGCGATTGCGCCTTATCAAGAGGTTTTCCCAGTTGGCTTTCCATGGTGAGCACACGAACAAGGTTGGTGCGATTGGCCTTGCACACAGCGTCTTCAGCTGATTTGCCGGCACCGGCAAAGGCGGGAAGGGCGATAGTAACCAGCACCAAGATGATGGCGATAACAATAAGCAGCTCGGCTAAAGTAAAGCCTTTTTGCGTACGCAAGCACATCCCTTGTGTTCGCCTTCCTGTGTATTTGGCGGGCCTTAGGTGCTGCTCTGCTGTGGTAGACCCTTATGAAAGGGCTCCAAAACAACTATAACTGCACAAGTAAGATAATCCTTCTCTTGATAATACCTTGCAGAAGGAAGCGAGGGAACCCCCTTTTTGTAAAAGAGGATTAAACCTAGCTGCAACACGCGCACAAACTCAACAAGAAAAGCCCATCCGAAGATGAGCTTTGCAAGCGGTAAGTTACGCAGCATGCCCGCAAAGGGCGCTGCGACAACGGGTGCGCTAAGCGCGTTCGACCTTGCCGGCCTTAAGGCACTTGGTGCACACGTTGGTGTGCTTCACCTTGCCGTCAATTTTGACGGTGACCTTTTGCACGTTGGGGCGGAAAACACGATTGGTTACGCGATGCGAATGGCTGATGTTGCGACCCGCAACGGGAGCCTTACCACAAACTGCACATACCTTAGACATAGCTATCACTCCATTTACATATCGTATCGGTCCGCACAACGAACCGGTGGTGACAAAAGCCCTGACACTATACCATAGCCTCACGCCTACTCCAAGGGTTTATGGCTAAAAATCCATGAGATATTTCTGCGCGCGCTGCCTATGCGCCAACACGGCCTGCCACCGTTGTGCTGACGCCTTCGCCAAAGCGCTTGAGGGCAATATTGGAAAGCTTGCCCACCGCACGCCCCAGCACTTCGGCCGTGGGCTTGTCGGCATCTTTGCCCATACCCACCACCAGCGCAAGTATCTGGCGCCAATCGCTTAAAACCTCGGCGACGTGCACATCTTCTGATTGCATCAGCGTGGCGAAAAGCGTATCGGTCATGATGCGCAGTTCATCGGGGGGAAGCGACCCCAACCATTCGTTGATAACCTCGCTTGTGAAGCGCGCGTTGTCGGCCAGGGCTTCCCGGTAGACAAAATCGTCCCCGGATATTTCCCAGGTGAAAGGGTCATGTTGGGCGATGCCCCGCCCGCTGCTGTGCACGACGCGATAGGCTTCCTGCGATTGCATAAGCATCCCCACCAAAGAATCTTGGGGGACTGTTTTATCGATGCGGTCGCGCACCAAATCGTAAGATGCGGGAGTGAAAGTGCCGTGTTTGAATCCCGGGCCGTCGTGGTTATAGATGCGCTTGATGCGTCCAAGTACGGGGTCTTGTGCGGTAAGCGCCGCATAAACAGCCAGGTTGCCGCCCTTGGAGTGTCCTCCCAGAAAAAGGGTGGGGGGCAGCTGCGGCGCAAGCGCTTCCACATAGTGCAGCGCCTGGGCCTGCGAAGGGATGGGCGCGGTAAAGGCCATGTCGAAATCTTCCCGCCACCCGGTTAAGGTGGAATCGGTTCCCCGAAAGCCGATGTAGGCAAACTTGCGTTTATACACAAAGGTCATGGCGCAAAACTGCGTATGACTTTCTTCGTCAAGCAGGCTTAGGTAGCTCTCTATTTTCACCGCACGAAAGCGCGGGCTGGCCGCCAGGGCAAACATGAGCTGCTTCGTTTTTTCCGGCGTGGGGCTGGTGAACATCGTGGGGTAGAGTTCTGCATGGGGGACGTCTTTGAACCGGATGCTTTTAGGCACACCGCTGCGCAGGCTTTTCCACAGCGAACCCAAGCTGTGGTGTGCGGGTTTTTCCTGCAGTGGTGCCGCAATGTGGGCAAGATCTACCATACAGAAGGCGCACAGCACCAGGGAATCGACGGGGTTGAAGGGTTTTTCCTCAAAGGAAGCGAATTCGGTTTCCAGATAGTCGATGATAGTTTGCATGCGGTTTCCCCCGGTTGCTTATTGCGCGGGCAACAATTTGAAGATTAGGTCGAAGTGGGTGGTGTCTGCGCTATGGCATACACTATACAGTATACTGATGTATCAAGCTCATCAGTGATTGAAGGCGTGTGCCTGCAATCGTGGAAGGATGATTATGACACAAACAATTTCGGGAAGCCTGCATGTAGCCAACGATGTTTTGGCCGATTTGGTGGGCAACGCGGCGCTGCAATGCTACGGCGTTGTGGGCATGGCCGCCCCTACGGCCGTCGATGGCATCGCCAAAATACTGCCGAATTCTCGCTTGCGCCGCGGCGTCGTGGTCACCACAACGCAGGCGGGCGTCCACGTCGATTTATACGTGGTGATCGAATACGGTATCAACATCAATACCGTTTCACAAAACCTGGTAGAACAGGTGACTTTCGCCTTAACCGAATATGCCCAGATTCCGCTTGATGGCGTGGAAGTGCACGTACAAGGCGTGAAGGTTCGCCGCTAAGATACGCATCGTGCGTCGGCCTGCGCATAACCGACGTGCCAACCTATTGCTGCAAGCAGAATCGATCGCGGCGCGCAACCGCGGTATATTAAGAGAAAGATAGACGCTCATGCCTGAATCTTATTCGGCCAACGACATCATGAATGCCATCGCGGCTGCCAGCAAGTCGCTTACCAGCCGTAAGGAAGAAATCAATCGCCTCAACGTGTTTCCCGTGCCCGATGGCGATACGGGAACCAACATGTCGCTCACGCTGGAAATGGTCGTTGACAACCTGGCCAAACTTCCCATTGGGGTGGCCTCGGTCGAAGTGCGCAAAGCCATAACCACCGGCGCGCTCATGGGTGCCCGTGGCAATTCTGGCGTTATCACCTCGCAGATTTTGCGTGGCTTATGCGAAGGTTTCGACGAAGCCGAAGCCCTCACGACCGTTTCGCTTGATGCCGCGTTTACCCACGCCGTTGAAGTGGCGTTTCAGGCGGTGCGCAAGCCGGTCGAAGGCACGATACTCACCGTATTGCGCGATAGTGGCACGGCGGCGCGCAAGGCGAAGAAAAAGAAGCTTTCCACCCTTGACGCGCTTGAGGCCGTGGTGGCTGAAGCCTACGCTTCTGTGCAGCGCACGCCCGATCTGCTGCCGGTGCTTAAGGAAAACGGCGTTGTCGATGCGGGTGGTTACGGCCTTGCCATCTTGTTTGACGCCTTTGTTTCGGCGCTGACCGGCCGCGAAGGCCCCCTTCTGGATGAATTGGCGTTTGCGCGTCAGGGCAACCCGAAGGTTGAAATCGAACAGATCAACGATTGGGAAGGCTCGGCGTTTCGCTATTGCACCGAATTTCTTGTGCAGTCCGATACCCTTGAAGCCGAAGAAGGGCTCGATTTCTTGGGAACCATGGGCGATTGTGAACTTTTGGTTGGCCAAGCCCCGCACTTCAAGGTGCATGTGCACACCAACACGCCCGATAAAGTGCTGGCCTACATGCTGCAACGCGGCCAAATCGCCGAAGTGCACATTCACAACATGCAGCTGCAAACCGAAGAACGCACGGCTGGCCTGGCGGGCGATAAGCCTGTGGGGCAGCATAAACCGCTCGGTTTTGTGGCGGTAGCGGCGGGTGTGGGCAACGCGAAAATACTTGAAAGCATCGGGGTCGATGTGGTGGTTTGCGGCGGGCAAACCATGAACCCTTCCACAAAGGATTTGCTGGAAGCGGTCGGGCGCGTCAACGCCGATGCCGTCATCGTTTTGCCCAACAACAAAAACATCATCATGGCGGCACAAAGCTGCGCTTCGCTTTCTGAAACGCCGTGTGCCGTGGTGCCTACCACCAGTGTGCCGCAGGCGTTTTCAGCGCTGTTTGGCGTCGATGAAACGGCTAGCTTGGAAGAAAACGTCGCCGCGATGACCGAAGCGTTTGCCGAAGTGAAAACGGGCGAAGTGACCCGTGCCATCAAAGATGCCAAAGATGCCCACGGCAACACCATCAAAGATGGCGACTTTATCGGCATAGCGGATGGCTCCATCGAAGCGGTTGGTGCATCGGTGGCTGCGGTGTGTGCGGCGCTTTTGGAAAACATGGAAGCGGGCGAAGCCGATACGCTGACTATTTTGGCCGGATCAGATATGTCCGACGATGATTTTAATAAGCTCTTAGCCCAGATAGAGGCGCGCTACGAGGATTTGGAAATCGACGCACACCGCGGCGACCAGCCGCTGTATCCCATCGTCATGTCGGTGGAATAACGCACCCAGCGCAGTGCGCGGGAAGGTGCCAGGCCAACGTGGGAACCCAAAAATCTGAAACGAAGCAAGGCGGCGCGAGCACACCACCCGGCCGCCTTGCCGCCACTTTGGCACTCGATGAACCCGCAGCACGCGTGCGCGGCATCAGCCCGGCGCGCGCCAAGGCCTTGGCAACGCTGGGTGTTGTCACGCTGCGCGATTTGGTCACCCATTTTCCGCGCCGCTATATCGATATGTCGCAGGTGGCCACCATTGCGGCTGCCCCCCTCTCCGAAAAGTGCACCATTGTGGGCACCCTCTACGAATTCCAAGTCAAGCACCCCAAGCCGCATCTGGATTTAACGGAAATTACCCTGGTGGACGAAACGGGCACGCTGATGGTTACCTGTTTTCGCCAACCGTGGCTGGCCAACCGCCTGCGCGCGGGCATGCGTTTGGCGGTGTCGGGCACCCTTGAGTTTGGCTACGGGTTCAAGCGCATGACAAATCCGTTTTTGGAAGTGGTCGAAGCGGACGCGGATACCCCGCAAGGGCTCATTGTGCCCGTGCATCCCACCTGCGCCAAAATAACGGGGGCGTGGATGCGCCGGCTGATAAGCAACGGCTTGGCCGCCTGCGTGGGCACCCTTGACCCCTTGCCGCTTGCCCTGCGCCAGCGCTATCGCCTTGTGTCGCGCCAGGTGGCATTGCGCTGCATTCATTTCCCGCAGCAAAGCGATGAAATTGACCTGGCACGCCGGCGCCTTGTGTATGAAGAAGTGCTTTTGCTGGAACTGTTTTTGATGAGCGATGCGCGCCGTCGCAGTGCGGGCCAGCGCGCGACATCCCACGTGATAGATGGTGCCCACACCCAAGCTTTGGCTGCAGCTTTGCCCTTTTCCCTTACCGCCGAGCAAAACGCGGCGGTGGCCGACGTGCTGCGCATGATGGCGGCGCCCCTTGCGGGCAATCACATGATCTTGGGCGATGTGGGCACGGGCAAAACCGTTGTGGCCGCCGCCGGCTTGGCTGCTGTGGCCGATAGCGGCACCCAGGCGCTGATGATGGCGCCCACCGAAGTGTTGGCCTTGCAGTATGCCGGCAGTTTGGGGCCGCTGCTTGACCAGGCGGGGCTTACCTGGGAAGTGTTGCTGGGGTCCACGCCCCCGCGCGATCGCGCGGCCATCGTGCAGCGTGCGGCAGCGGGAACCATCGATGTGCTGTTTGGCACGCACGCGCTGCTGGAAGATGATGTGCGCCTTCCCGCTTGCAGCTTGGTCGTTATCGATGAACAGCAGCGTTTTGGCGTGGATCAGCGCGCCAAGCTTATAGCAAAAGGCCAGGCCACCGATGTGCTCTACCTTACGGCCACGCCCATTCCGCGCACGCTTGCCCTGACGCTTTATGGCAACATGACGCTTTCCTACATTTATCACCGTCCCAAAAATCGTGCGGGCATCACAACGCGGGTGCTGGCGCACAGTGCGTGTGGGGAAGCCTACGATGCGGCGCGCGTGGCGCTGGCGGCGGGGCGCCAGGTGTATGTGGTGTGCCCGTTGGTGGGACAGGTGGCCGATGAAAAAAACCGCAGCGCCGGCAGCTTTGCCGATGCCAGTGATGAAGAAGCCTACGATTACGCGTTTATCACCATTGAAGATGATGCGGATATGCCGGCGGAAAACCTGAAGGCAGCGCGCAGTGAAGCCCAGTTTTTGCAGGCCAAAACGTTTTCGGAATATCGGGTCGATCTGCTGCATGGCCGCATGAGCAGCCAAGATAAGCGCGACACCATGCAGCGTTTTCGCGCGGGTGAAATAGATGTACTGGTGGCCACCACGGTTATTGAAGTGGGGGTCGATGTGCCCAACGCTTCGGTCATGATCATCGAAGACGCCGACCGCTTTGGTTTGGCGCAGCTCCACCAGCTGCGCGGCCGTGTAGGCAGGGGCGAAGTGGGCGGGGAAGTCTTTCTTATTTCGGCCACAAAAAACCCTGCGGCCACCAAGCGGCTTGCCGTGATGGAAAAAACCGAAGATGGCTTTGAAGTGGCGCGCTACGATTTATCGCTGCGCCGCGAAGGCGACATCCTGGGCAACCGCCAGCACGGAACTTCGGCGTTAAAGCTGGTCAACGTGGTGCGCGATAGTAAAGTTATCGAAGCGGCGCACGCCGATGCCGCCGCTATTTTGCAGGCCGATCCCGAACTTAAAAGTGCCGAACACAAAGCGCTTGGCCGCGAAATGCGCTTGCTTTTTACCGAAAAAGACGAAGGGAAGGGAATCTGACGTGCGCATCATTGCCGGGCAGTTCAAGGGCCGTATTTTGGCGGCGCCAAAAGGTACAAACACGCGGCCCACAACCGATCGCGTACGCGAAGCGCTCATGAGTGCCATCGCCAGCGCGCGCGGTGGTTTTGAAGGTGCCTGCGTGCTGGATGCCTTCGGGGGAAGCGGCGCTTTGGGGCTCGAAGCGATCAGCCGCGGCGCGGCGAGTGCATGCTTCTACGAAAACAATGCGGCCACGGCGCGCGTGCTAGAAGCCAATATTGCCGCGCTGAAGCTTCCCGCCACCGCGGCGCGCATCAATCGCTGCGACATAGTCAAGCACCCACCGCGCGGCCAGGTTCCCCCCTTTGACCTTGTGTTTCTTGATCCGCCCTATGCGACGGATGTCACCACGGTTTTTTCCCTGCTGGCAGGCCTTGATCAGGCGGGCGCGCTTGCGGCCGATGTGTTGATTTCTTACGAACACAACAAATCTGACAAAATGGCGGTGGATTCAAGCGGCTGCGTCTTAGATATTCCGTTACAATTAAGCGTCGTTTCCCATAAAACCTACGGCGATAGCGCCATCGACCTCTTGCGGAAGGACCGCGCATGAAAAGAGCTGTTGTACCAGGAACATTCGACCCCATCACCGCAGGTCACCTTGATGTGATCACGCGCGCCTCCCAGCTTTTTGATGAAGTGATCGTTTCGGTGGCCGCTTCCCCGAAAAAGCAGCCGCTTTTCTCGCTGGACGAACGCGTGGCCCTGGCGCGCAAGGCGACGGCGCACCTAAGCAATGTAACCGTGCAGTGCTTCGACGAACTGCTGACCGTTTTTGCCGAAAGGGTGGGGGCGCACGTTGTGGTGAAGGGCTTGCGTGCCATCACCGATTTTGAATACGAATTCCAGATGACGGCGCTTAACTACCAGCTCAACAAAGAAATCGAAACCTTCTTCGTCATGTCGCCGCCGCAATATATGTATCTGTCTTCTTCGATCGTCCGCGAAATAGCCTGCCTTCACGGCGACATCGACCAATTTGTTCCCCCTTGCGTAAAAGGCGCCCTCGAAGCCAAGTTCGCCTAGGCAGGCAAAGGCCTGTGGCACCCCACATCTAGCTTGGCGTGTATAGGCTCAGAAATCCTACAAGGCAAGCAAGGCCTGTGCATTTTGTGTGTTGCGCGTGGGTGTATGCCCCGCATGTGGATTTTCCGCAAGGGAATTTTGCCTGTGTTAAAATGCAGATTCGGACATTTGAGATTTAAGGGGTTAGCCTTTATGTCGTTTCTAGATATGTTCACAGGGCAAATGTCTTCAGACATGGCAATCGACCTGGGAACTGCAAATACACTGGTCGCCATCACGGGCGAAGGTATCGTTATCAACGAGCCTTCCGTTGTGGCTATCGAAAAAAGCACGCATCGCGTGTTGGCAGTAGGGCATGAAGCCAAAAACATGATCAACCACACGCCCGATGCTTTTTCGGCCGAACACCCGCTGCACGATGGCGTCATCGCCGATTACGACGTAACCGAAGCCATGCTTTCGGCGTTTATCAGCCGTGCTCAAGCGCGCAAATATCCCTGGCAGCCCAAGCCGCGCATTGTCGTGTGCATTCCCTGCGGCGCCACTTCGGTGGAAAAACGCGCCGTGTTTGAAGCCACCATTCAGGCGGGTGCGCGCCAGGCCTACCTTATTGAAGAACCCATGGCAGCCGCGATGGGCGCCGATCTGCCCGTTACCGAACCCACCGGTTCAATGGTGGTAGATATTGGCGGCGGTACCACGGAAGTGGCGGTTATTTCGCTGGGTGGCATCGTCACCTCGTCCTCGCTGCGTTTGGCGGGCAACCGCATGGATGAAGCAATCGCTATGCATCTGCGCGATCTGCTGGGCATCAAAATTGGCGAACGCACGGCCGAAATCATCAAAATCAAAATCGGTTCCATCCTGCCTTTTGAAGATGGCCGCGAACGCGACATGATCATATCGGGTCAAGATGTGGTCACCGAACAGCCCAAAGAAGTAACAATCCAATCTGAAGACGTGCGTGCTGCCCTGCAGGCGCCCATCGATGAAATGGTTATACACATCAAAGAAACCTTCAAGAAGACCAACCCCGATTTGGCATCCGATATCATTTCAAACGGTATCCTGCTTACCGGCGGTGGCGGGCTTTTGGCAGGGCTTGATCGCTATCTTACGCAGAAGCTTGAAATTCCTGTGTGGGTAAGCGAAACGGCGCTCACAAACGTCGTCGTCGGTTGTTTGAAGGTGCTCGAAACGCCAACCGCCCTCAAGCAAACCCTCATGCGAACCAAGTAAAGGCACGCTTTTCATCATGGCGCTGAAATTCAAAGAAAAATCAGCGATCGGCGGCCCTGTGCTGCTTATCGTTTTATTGGTGGCCTCTTTGGCGATGGTGACGCTGTATGCGCGCGAAGGCGAGCACGGGCCTTTGCACACGATACAGGCTGCCACTTCTGCTGCGGCCACTCCCTTTGGTTTTGTGGGGTCGCTTATCGGGTCGGCAGGCAATTCCGCCGGCGAAGCCGTGCAAAACGCGACAGCCACCGATAATTCCTTAAACGGCCTCAAGCAGCAAAACGAAGAACTGCGTTCCAATATTTCTCAGTTGGAAGAATACAAGCAGGAAGCGCAGCGCTTAGAAGGCTTGCTGGCGCTAAAAGATGCCAATGCGCTTGAAACCATTGGGGCGCGCGTGATCAACCGATCCAGCGATTCGTGGAATCAGGTTATCACCATCGACCAGGGCAGCGCCCAAGGGGTGCAATCCGGCCTGCCGGTCATGGGACCCACCGGCCTTATCGGGCAGGTAATTTCTACCACACCCTTTACGGCCAATGTGCGGCTTTTGGTCGATCAGCAATCCGGCGTGGCGGTGCTGGTGCAGGCCTCGCGTGCCGAAGGCATCGTGCGCGGATCGCTTGAAGGCTTGCTTTACTTAGAAGACATTGCGGCCGATGCGCCGGTAAACGTGGGCGATGTTGTGGTCACCTCCGGTTTGGGCGGCGGCTATTTCCGCGGGCTTATCGTGGGCGAAGTGGTCAAAGTCGAACAGAAGCAGGGCGACGCCACACGGCGCATAATCGTGGCGCCCAACGCCAGCACTTCTGCCCTAGAAGAAGTGTTAGTGGTAAGCAAAATGAATTCAGAAGGTGCAGCAGCCGCGCCTACACCGGTGGCAACCACCCCGGCCCCCGCGCAGCCCGATGCAGCTAAAAAGGCAGGTGAATAGCCATGAACCGCGACAGCCTAGCCCTTATTATCGGAGCCGCCATCGCCATCGTGGCGCAGATTATCATCGCGCCCAACATCGCGCTGTTTTCGGCCATGCCCAACTTCTTGGTGGCCTACGTGCTTATCGTTGCCATGGTGCGCCCCAGCGATGCGGTGTATGTGCTGGCGTTTGTGCTGGGTCTTATTTCCGACCTGTTGGGTTCAGGCCCTGTGGGCGCGCTGCCCTTTTTGCTGATCATCGCTGCGTTTGCCACAAGCCGTGCCTTTACTGCGCTGGATAACGGCACGGCTTTTATGCCCCTGCTTATATTTATTGTGGCCGCCTTCGCCATCGAAATTTTCTACGCGGCATTCTTGGTGGGCTTGGGTATTACCCCTTCGCCTCTTGATGCCTTTGTGTATCGTGCACTGCCCTGCGCGCTTTATGATTGCGTGTGCGGGCTTTTGCTGTATCCTCTGGGACATAAATTTCTCGCGCGTAAGCAACAAACGCATACCAGCGCGAACCCATCACATTTCCGTTAGGAGGTGTCTGCGCTATGTTAACCGCCCTGATTGTTGGTGCTATAACCCTTATTATTGCCGTAGTTATCGTTATCGTGGTGTTTAACGTGCGCAACGCCACCAAAACGCCCCAGGCAAAAAGCAAGCTTAAAATGACGTCCATCCAATCGGTGGGTGTGGCGGCAACCGCCCCCACTTCCGGCAAGCACGGCAGGCGCGGCGGGGGCACTTCCGCGCACATCAAGTCGTCGCCGACGCCTTCGGCCAACCCGACCGATGTGCTGCGTGGCCGCTTTGCGGCGATGGGCGTGTTGGTGGCAGCGGTGTTTGGTTCGCTCACCGTCAAGCTGTGGAGTATGCAAATACTGCAGGGCGACAAATACGCCGCCACCGCGCAGCAAAATATGTACACGACGGTGGCCACCCCGGCGCCGCGCGGCATCATCTACGATCGCGCCGGCGAACCTTTGGTAAAAAACAAAACAGCGCTGACCATTTTGGCCGATGCCGAAGTGGCCAACGACCGCGACGTGCTGTTACGGCTTTCGGCGCTGCTGGGCATACCCTACAACATCGTGCGCAAGCGCGTGCAAGATACCACGACGGGCGCCCAAAGCCAGCGCGTTGTGGCAAACGATGTTCCCCTGCGCGATATTGCGTTTATCTCCGAACACCAGGGTGCGTTTCCGGGCGTTACCACGCAGTCGCGCAGTGTGCGCCACTACCCCTGGGGCGCTTTGGGCGCGCATGTGCTGGGCTACACCGGCACGGTGGCCCCCGCCGAACTGGAAAAAGTGGCACCCAGCCAAGAGCTTGAAATGGGCGATGCGGTGGGCAAAAGCGGCGTGGAAGCAACCTATGAAGCCATGCTGGCGGGCGACCACGGGCAGCGCAAGCTGGTGGCCGATGCCGATGGCAACGTACGCAACGTGGTAAGCGAAATTGCCCCCAGCAAAGGCAACGACATTTACTTAACTATCAACGCCAAGGTGCAGATGGTGGCCGACAAAGCGCTGGCCAAGCTTGTGGCGCCCGATGGCAAGCTAGGCGGCGGCACGGGGTCGGCGGCGGCGCTGGTGTGCATGGATTGCACCAATGGCGACATCATAGCGCTTTCCAATTATCCCACCTACACGCCCGAAAGCTTCATCGGCGGCATTTCTCAGGAAATGTGGGATCAATTCAATACGGAAGAATCGCACTTCCCCCTGCTCAATCGCAGTATTGCTGGGGCTTATCCCGCGGGGTCAACCTATAAAGGCTTCACCGGCATGGCGGGTTTGCACTACGGCTTTGCCGATGCCTCCAGGGTGTGGGATTGCCAGGGCACCTGGACAGGATTTGGCGACAAATTCCCGCAAAAATGTTGGGATGTCAACGGCCACGGCCACACGGGTTTTCGCGAAGGTGTCGTGGTGTCGTGCGACGTCGTGTTCTATGAAATAGCGAAAAGTTTCTACGAGGCGGGTGCCACCATCGGCGCAGAAGCCATGCAAGATTACATCAAAGAATTCGGTTTTGGCCGCCCGACGGGCATCGATTTGAAGGGTGAAGATCCGGGGCGCGTGCCCACACCCACCTGGAAGGCCGAATACTTCAAGGATGCCCCCGAAGAAGCGGGCTGGAAGCCGGGCGATATGTCGAATATGGCCATCGGCCAGGGCTATGTGCTGGCCACGCCGCTGCAACTTGCGGTGGGCTATGGCGCTTTGGCCACCGGCAAGCTGGTCAAGCCCCACGTATTCAAAGAATCGCGCAATTCTGAAGGCGCTGTGGTGGTTAAAGCCGAAACCGTCGAAATGGGCATCCCCGAAGCGATGGCCGAACATTATGCGCTGATGCGCGACAGCCTGCACGGGGTGTGCCAAGAAGATGTGACCGTTTCGGGGCACTTTGCTGCACGCGGCATCGATGCGGGTGGCAAAACGGGCACGGCCGAAGTGGCGGGCAAGCAGGATTTCGCGCTGTTCGTGTGCTATGCGCCCTTCGACAATCCAAAATATGTGGTTGCCTGCGTGGTCGAAGAAGGCAAGGGTGGTGCGGCCGCCGCGTCGCCGGTATCGGCCGAAGTCATGGATACCGCGCTGAAGGCGCAGGCGGGCACGCTCGATGTGACGCTTGCGCCCCTATCCGCGTAAACGAAAGGAGGAATTGCCATGGCAGAACAAAGGATGCAGCAGATAGCGTCGGTAAAGGCTGTCGATAAGCAGGTGGCAAATGCGACGCGTCCGCGCCGGTTTAAGGCCTTAAATATCCCCCTGCTTATCGTTATCGTGCTGTTGGTGGGCTACGGCTTGCTCGTGGTATATTCCGCCACGGCAACCAATCCGGATTACCAGTTTTCGCGCCAGCTTTCCACCGTGGCCGTGGGTGCGATAATCATGCTGCTGCTGTGGCGCTTTGATTACCACCAGCTTTCCGATTTCACGCTGCTGTTTCTTATCGTGACGGTGGTGCTGATTCTTTTGCCGCATCTGCCCGTCATCGGCGTGAACAACAAGGGGGCAACTTCTTGGATAAGTCTGTTGGGCATTCAGGTTCAGCCGGGCGAATTTGCCAAGGTCACCGTTGTGTTGCTGGCGGCAAGCGTCGTTTCGCGCTATGGCGGCAAGCTAGACGATCCGCGCGAATACCTCAAAGCGCTGGGCATTTTGGCCGTGCCGTTTTTGTGCATCATGACGCAGCCCGATTTGGGCACGGGCTTGGTGTATTGCGCCATAGCTGCCGTGGCGCTTATCGCGGGTGGCGCGCGGGTAAAATACCTGCTGATAACCCTTGTTGCGCTGGTTTTTGCCGTGGTGGCCGTGTTTGCCATCGATGAATTTATCAAGGGCGCCACCGGCGAATACAAGCTGCTCAAGCAATACCAGCGCGCCCGCCTGCTCGTGTTCATCGACCCCAGCTACAGTGCTTCTGATGAAGGCTACAACTTGAAGCAGGCCACGGTGGCCATCGGTTCGGGCGGCATGTTCGGCAAAGGCTTTATGCAGGCCACGCAATCGACGCTGGGCTTTTTGCCCGAAGCACCCACCGATTTTATTTTCTGCGTACTGGCTGAAGAGCTTGGGTTTTTCGGTGTTTTGGTTCTGATTGTGCTCTATCTTGCACTGCTTTTGATAAGCTTCCGCATAGCGCGTTGTTCCAGTGATCTTTTTGGCGCCTTGGTGGTTATGTGCATCGTGGGCATGTGGCTGTTCCAAATTTTGGAAAACATCGGTATGACCTGCGGCCTTATGCCTATTACGGGCATCCCCTTGCCCTTTATGAGTTACGGATCGTCGTTTATGGTAGTGAATTTCATCATGTTGGGGCTTATTGGCTCGGTGTGGGCCCATAATTCTCGTTAGTCAACGAAAGGCGGTTCCCATGCAGATTCCCGTCGATATTAAAGCGGTCATGGATGAAGCAACCAATATTGAAGCGGCACGCAAAACCCCTGTGCTGGTAACTATCTTCATAGATGAAAGTGCGCCGGCCGATCTGCAGGCGCATGTGCGCAGCGTTTTTTCTAGCGGCGCTCAAAATGCGCGCGTCAGCATCGAATATTACCCCAGCATGCCCGTGGCACCCGTTGCCAGCGCCGATATGGCGGTTATCGTGGCGGGGCTCAACGAAAACGCGGGCAAGCTTGCCGCTTCCATCAGGGAAATCGGCGTGCCGGTTATGGTGGTTACCACGCTGCCCGGCCTGGTGCGCGAAATTGCGCGCGCGCAAAAAACGCCGCTGCTTGAAGGCGATCTGATTGCCCCTGACTACATTGCCGCAGCTCCCGTCGCCTACGCCCTGCCCGCCGTGGCGGGTACCACAACGGCGGTGGAACCCTACCCCTTGGGCGAAGAAGCCTGCGCCACGCTCAACCTTAAAATGGGGGAGTGGACCTTGGATGCCTGCCGCGAAAAGCGTTTGGCCATGGCCCTTGCGTTTCCCTTTGTGCGCAAGCCCCTTTCGCTTGATGCCGTTAATGCCACGGCCATGCAAAACGCCGGCGTGGGCCTGGTGCTGTTTATTCCCGGTGCCGACATGCCGGTGATGACGCTTAACCAAGCCAAGATGTTGCTGCAAATTGCCGCCGCCTACGGCCAGCCCTTGGGTGTGGAACGCGTGAAGGAATTGGCCGCCGTTGTGGGCGGTGCCTTTGCGTGTCGCGCCGTGGCGCGCCAACTGGTGGCGTTTGTGCCGGCGCTGGGTTGGGCCATCAAAGCGGCCATCGGCTACACGGGCACGCTGGCCATGGGCCGCGCCGCCATCGAGTATTTTGAAGCCGATGGGTCGATTGACCATTTGGCGCAGGCCGTTGCCCGCGCGCGCGATAAAGTGGTGGCCGCCGCCGATGCCACACGCAAGCAGCCCACCGCCAAGGCGGCCGTTGCCGCTGCCGTGTCGGCAGCGGGAAGCAAGGTTGGCGGGGCAGCGCACAGCGTAGCGCACACGGTGGCCGCCCAGGCAAAGCCCTTTTCTGCCCAGGTGGTACAATCGGCGGCCGAAGCGGGCGGGGTCAGCGCCGAAGAAGTGACGCGCAGCGTTGCCGGCACGGTGCGCGAAGGCATCAGCGCCCACTTCAAAAAAGGAAAACAGTAAATGACCGATTTATGGCCGCGCCTCGAAGCGCTGCTTCCTGCAGTGCAACGCCCTGCGCGCTACATCAATCATGAATGGGGCACCACCTACAAGCCCGAAGCCGCGTATCGCTTCTGCATGGTGTACCCCGATACCTACGAATTAGGCCAGGCCAACCAGGCTATTCGCATTTTGTGCAACGTGGTCAACGCCTGCGAAGGCATGGCCGCCGAACGCGTTTTTTTGCCCGCCCCCGAATTCTGCGACACCCTGCGCGCCCAAAACCTGCCGCTGTTTTCGGTGGAAAGTTGCGCGCCGGTTGCCGAATTTGACTGCGTGGGCATCACGCTGCCCCACGAATTGGCGGCCACCAACGTGCTTGAAACGCTCGATTTGGCCGGGATCCCTCTGCATGCTGCCGCGCGCGGCGAAGATGACCCCCTGGTGTTTGCGGGTGGCCCCTGCGCGTTTAACCCCGAACCCTACGCACCTTTTTTCGACGCGTTTTCCCTGGGTGAAGGCGAACAAGCCGTGGTTGAAATGCTTAAGCTGCACCGTCAATTGCGTGCCCAAGGTGCCACGCGCAGCGAAATTGTGCACGCCTTGGCACAGCTGCCGGGCTGCTATGTGCCCGCGCTCTACGATTGGCGCGATGAAGCATCTGCCCAGGCGGCAGGCACGTGGATAAGCCCGCGCGAAGAAGGCCTTCCCGTGGTGTTTGAAAAATCCCTTTTCGATGGCTTCGCGCAAAGCCCGGCGTGGGAACCCTGCGTGGTGCCCTTTACCGAAGTGGTGCATGACCGCTTAAACGTCGAAATCCTGCGCGGCTGCACGCGCGGCTGCCGTTTTTGCCAGGCGGGCATGATGTATCGCCCCGTGCGCGAACGTTCGGCCGACAACATTGTGGAAGCGGTGTTAACCGGCCTGGACCAAACGGGCTACGATGAAGTAGGCTTAACCTCGCTTTCTTCGACCGACCATTCCCAGATAGCCGAAATTTTAACGCGCCTCAACAAGGCCTGCGACGAAAAGGGCATCAGCGTTTCCATCCCTTCGCAGCGCCTCGACGCGTTTGGCGTTGATATGGCCACGCTGGTGGCGGGCAGAAAACGCGGCGGCCTAACCTTTGCCCCCGAAGCGGGCACGCAGCGCTTGCGCGATGTTATCAACAAAAATGTGACGGAAGAAGACCTGTTCAACGCTGTGGATGCAGCCTTTGCGGCCGGATGGCGCCGCTGCAAGCTTTACTTCATGATTGGCCTGCCCACCGAAACCGATGAAGATATTCGCGGCATTGCCAGCCTGGCCCAGCGCACCTACAACCACATGAAGCAGGCGGTGCCCCCCGATCAGCGCGGCCACATAAAGCTGGGCATTTCGGCGGCGCTGTTTGTGCCCAAATCACAAACACCGTTTCAGTGGGATGGCCAGCTGGCCCCCGAAGAAGCGCAAAGGCGCGTGAACCTGCTGCGCAGTTCGGTTAAAACGCGCGCCATAGATGTGAACTGGCACGATCCTGCCACCAGCTGTGTGGAAGCAGTCATGAGCCGCGGCGGGCGGGAATGCGCCGCCTGGGTGGAACAGGCTTGGGCTCGCGGTGCGCGCTTTGATGCCTGGTCAGAATGCTTTAAGGCCGAAGCGTGGGCCGATGCCGCCGCAGCGCTGGGCCTGGATACCGCAGCCGTGGCACAAACAACTTACGATACTTCCTACACCCTGCCCTGGGAACACATCAGCGCGGGGGTAACGCCCGCATTTTTGCGCCGCGAACGCGCCCTGGCCGCCACGGGCACACTGACGCCCGATTGTTCCTTTGACGAGTGTTCGGCCTGCGGCGTGTGTCAAAGCCTGGGCGTGGCCGTGCAAACACAGGAGGTGCGCTGTGGCTGATCCCCAACTGTTTCGCCTGCGGGTATTTTTTGTAAAGGCCGGCCGCTGTGCCCTGCTTTCGCATTTAGAAGTAGCGCGCGCGCTTGAACGCGCCGTGCGCCGTGCCAAGTTGCCCTACGCCATAAGCCAGGGCTTTTCGCCCCACATGAAAATATCGTTTGGGGCAGCGCTGCCCGTGGGGGTAGGGGGCACCCAAGAATGCTTTGACCTGCATATAACCAGCTATGTGGCACCCGATGAGGTATGCGCCGCGCTGCAGGCGGCAAGCGTGCCCGATTTGATGGTACAAAGCTGCGCCTACATCGCTGCCAAGGATCCCGCCGCTTCGGCCGCGTTTCCTGTGGGCGTCTATGAAGCGCTGCTGTCGGCCCCCCTTACCACCCTTGAACTGCCCACCCACATAAGCGTTATGCGCAAAAAGAAGGAAAAGCAGCTGATAGTTGCCGATTACCTGGTGGAAGAAGTGCAGCAAGAAGCAGTGCAAGAAGAAGTGCAGCAGTTGGAAGAGGCGTATGCCACCACCGGCGGCGCACGGCTAACATTCGCGCTGGTGTCGCGCCCAACAGGCAGCCTACGAGCCGATATTCTCATGGCCGAAATTTTGAAGGCCAACCCGCAGGTGACGCTTAAAACTCTCACCCGCACAGAACAACGCCCAGAAACGCTGTAGCTTGCTTTAACCTGACAGCGCGCCTTTCAATCTGATGGCGGGCTGTGGCGGCCAGCTGGGCGTTCAGGCCTCTCTTCGCCTTCGTTTGCGTACAGGGAGTACACTCTCTTCAGGCTCCTGGCGGTAATGCGCGCGATGCTTTTTTGAAAGCAGGATTTCAAAATTTGTGTAATCGGGCGCATTGCACAGGAACTGCTTGCAAGAGGCACAAAGCCTGCTATTATGAGGGGGTCGCTTGGCAACAGGCGCTGCACCTTACCGCTTTCGGTCAAGCGGTAAAGAAATCGACCGAGTCAACAAATTGAACCGTTTCTGCAAACGGTATACAAAATGCAGGATGAACACCCCGGTATCGCACCGGGGTGTTTCTTCATGGTGTCATGCGGGTTGTCCAGCCTAAAAACCTGCAGTTTGTTCTTATTTATTCACACTAAGCGCCGCGTAAAAAACCCGCCTACAGCGCGCACGTCGCCGTTTCCCGGCAGGGAAACAACAGGGCGGCGTGCTACAATGCCTCCCATGAAAGCGAAAACGAACATATCCTGGTGCGTTTGCGGCGGCTTGTGCGCCCTGGCGTTTGTGGCGAGCGTGGCTCTTGCGGGCTGCAGTACTTCTGCCGCAAATTCGCCTGCGCCGGCCGAAAATCCTGCCGCTAGTGCGGGCGCATCGCTTGAAACCATTATGTCTACTCAGGGGGTCAGCGTGATCAGCCCAGAACAAACCAAACAGATAGGGGAAGCCTACCCCGACGCGCTGTTGATTGACGTGCGCGAGCCGAGCGAATATGCCCAGGGCCACATTCCCGGTGCCTACCTGCTGCCCTTAGGTGCCATAAGCTCTGCCAAAACGGATGCCGAAGCGCGCGCTGCCGGGCTTGATGCAGCCGCGCAAGCCAAGGGTCTTACCAGCGCAAATGATGCTTCGGCTTTTATCGTCTACTGTCGCAGCGGGGTGCGCAGTGCTCAGGCGGCGCAACATCTGGCAAGCCTGGGGTTTGCCCCTGTGCTTGATGCGGGCGGCATCAATAGCTGGCCTTACGACATCGAAAAATAGTCTGCGCTTTCCCCTGGCATACCCTTGCTTTGGTGTGAGGGTACGCGCTGGGTTCTTGCGCCAAACAGAGTAGGAAAGCATCTTGAAGATAAGCAAACCGCACATTTTTGGGGATTTGACCGCCGTTGATAACCTGGTCACGTACATCGAGCGTGTCACCGAGGGCGACCGCGAGCTGACGCAGCTTGCGCTTGAGGGCGCTGCGCAAACCAGCAGCGATCTGGCACATCTTGATCTTTCGGCATCGACGGTGAAGCAATGCGTCTTTCGGGATTGTGATTTGGAGCGCGCTTCGTTTGAGGATGTGGTTTTCGAGGGATGCGATTTTTCAAACAGCTGCCTTCACCTGGCCTATTTCAACCGTTGCGAATTTTTGTCCTGTAAATTTCTTGGCACTGATTTTAGCGAAGCGGTGCTGAAATATGTGAGTATAAGGGATTCAGTTTTTCAGTATGCCAACTTCACGAAAGCGAAGTTTGAGTGCGTAGGGGCGCAGGGAAGCGATTTTTCGCAGGCCGATATATCCGAGGCATCAATCAAGTTTTTTGAACCGATTGATACGCGCTTTACGGGTGTGAGCTTTTTTATGACGAACCTGAAAGGTATCGACTTTTCGGGCAATCAGATTGGGGACATCACCGTTTCTGAAAATATGCACGAACTGCAGGGCTGTTCGATGGATATGTTTCAGGCGGCAGGAATCGCGCAGCGCTTGGGCATCATCATCAAGGACTAGGCACCGCGCGGTGCGGCAATCTTTTCGTTGACAACGAACACTTGTTTGTGTAAGATAAAACACGAACAAATATTCGTTTTGAAGCGGGGGGAGTTCATGGAGCTTGCTGAAAAACTTGCGATTCTTACCGATGCGGCGAAGTACGATGTTGCCTGCACGTCTTCGGGTATCGACCGTGATGCGCAGAAGGGGAAGCTGGGCAACACGCTTGCCGCAGGCATTTGCCACAGCTTTGCGGCCGATGGGCGCTGCATCACGCTGCTGAAGGTGCTTATGACCAACGTGTGCATCTACGATTGCGCCTACTGCGTAAACCGCAGCTCAAACGATACGCTGCGGGTGGCGTTTCGCCCCCGTGAACTGGCCGATCTTGTTATCGGGTTTTACCGGCGTAACTATATCGAAGGCTTGTTTTTATCGTCGGGGGTTATCAAAACACCCGATTTTACAACGGAACTTATGGTGGGGGCTCTTGAAATCCTGCGTTACGAATACGGTTTTCGCGGCTATATTCATGCCAAGGCGGTGCCGGGCACTTCCCCTGAACTGATCGCACAACTGGGGCATCTGGCCGACCGCCTAAGTGTCAATATGGAACTTCCCTCGCAAAAAAGTCTACAGTTGCTTGCTCCCGAAAAAAGCAAACAGCATATCTTGGCACCGATGTATCAAATTAAAGCGAACATTGCAGAAGATAAAGATACCCGTGCCATCATGCGCAAAGAAAAATGTTATATGTCGCAGGCGCGTCCAGCCAAGAAAACGCGGGCCTTTGTGCCGGCGGGGCAGTCCACGCAGATGATCATTGGTGCCACCCCTGAAAGCGATTTTCAGATACTCAATCTTTCGGCCTCGCTCTATAAAAACTTGGAACTCAAGCGTGTGTTTTTTAGCGCCTACCTGCCTGTCAACGAAGATGCGCGCCTTCCGGTGGGCACGGCAGTGCAGCTCAACCGTGAACATCGCCTGTATCAAGCCGATTGGCTTTTGCGCTTCTACCACTTTGATGTGGAAGAAATAATCGATCAGGAAAACCCCTTTCTTGACCCCCTGCTTGATCCCAAGGCAAATTGGGCGCTCAATCACCTCGACATTTTTCCTGTGGAAGTAAACTCGGCTTCCTACGAAGTGCTCTTGCGTGTGCCGGGCATTGGTGTGCGGGGTGCAAAGTCAATCATGCAGGCACGACGGGCTACGGGCTTACGTGAAAGTGAGCTGCGAAAACTCGGCGTGGCTTACAAGCGCGCCCGCTTCTTCATCACCTGCGGCGGCCTCTATCAAGGCTACGGTGTCGATTATTCCCGCGAAGCGCTGCGTGCCCAGTTGGTGGCGCCCATCAAGGGCGGCAAGCACGGCCGCCGCGCCGATAAGGCGCTTGCAGGGCAGCTCAACTTGTTTGAAGAGGTTTCGGAAGGCGCGCAAAACTCCTGTGCCGCAGCAGCGCCCCTGCCCGCGTTGCGGCAACCGGCCGATCTGTGGGAAGGCGGCCCCCCGCCCCTCGGCGGTGTTGCCGCAGGCGATGGTATGCAGAAGGTGGTTTTGCCCGCCCGAAAGCAAACAAGTAAAGATGGCACGCCTGCTGCTTTTCCTGTTGCGCAGGTGCAGCCAGCATGAGTAGTGTGGCCTAT
>JAVWGW010000005.1:0-24845 GCA_036640375.1 Raoultibacter sp.
CGGCCTCTACTTCAAGTGCTTCATTGCCATGTATGGCACGACGGCGTGGATTTTGCTGTGCCTCTACATTTGCACCAACCGCCGTGTTGACCCCTTGGGCATGATCGGTTCGGCCTTCTTTGGTGCGGTATCCAACATTATGATTGGCGCCAACCTGGTGCCTGATGCTTTGAAATTCGGTTTGCTGGAATACGGCAACCTGTTTGGCGTGGCCATCATTATCGCGGGCACTGCCATTGTTATTGGCATCAATTACATCAGGCACGAACGCAAGGATATGGCGTTTGCCCAGTTCTACGGGCGCATCATGTTGGCGGTGTTCGTTACCATAGTGGTGGTGGGCAACTTGGCGCTGCCGCTTTCGGCCATGATGTTTTAAGCGGCATCGGCGGCGGGCAGGGCGGCCGCTTGGGTCTGTGCTTCTTCGGCGCAGAAGCTGCAAGCGTGGCTGCGTTTGGCGGCGAAGGCTTCCTGCACGCTGCCGGTGAACACGGTGTCTGAATTGACGATGGCCTGGCAGTTGGGGTCAAGATGGTACACCTTGCCAAACGTGGTCCAATACACGGTGCCATCGCCATACGATGCGGCGGCCACGGCGGCGGCCTGCTGGTCTTCGGCGCTGGCGGGGTTGTAATCTATCGAAGAGGCACCGGCTATCACCAGGGCTAAGGCGGCGGCTATGGTGGCTACCTGCTTGGTCTTTTTGTCGGCATCTTTGTTGGCCAATACCAACAAGATAAACGGTAAAAAGGCGATGATCGACATGATGGCACCCAGCTGATTTTGCACGAAAAACTTGACCTTTTCGGCTTTGGCGGGCGGGTCGATATGATTGGCGCGCTTCCAAATTTGGCTTGCCACCACAACACAGATAAGGTCGGCAACCAGAGCAACCACCATCCACACCGTGGTGTTTTGCAGGTAAATGGTGCCGTTTACCACAAGAATGGCCAGCACCTCAAACACGATGGCCAAAGCCCACAGCAGGGCCGAAGCGATGCGCATACCCAAGACATTTTTGCCGCCCGCGGGCGCCGCAACGGTTTTTTCCACCGCGGCAGCAGCCGTTGTTTCCTGCGGTGCCGCGACGGTTTTGCCGGAATCGGCATCAACGAACTTACGGTTTGGGTGTTGCTTTTTTTCGGTCATGACGTGTCCTTTCGGTGGGGTGCCGGGGTGCTGTGCAAAAAATAAAAAATGGCACTAGCAACTCATATAAAATCTAGGTAGTATTATATACATCATAGGATCATCAAAGGAGACAAAATGGCTGAATTCGATATTGAAGGTGCCGTCAAGCAGATCATGGACAAGGCAACGGGCGATGAAGGTTTGCTGGGGCAGCTAAAAAATGATCCTGCGGGCGCTATCGAAAACATGACGGGCATAGATATTCCCAACGAACAAATTGATGCCGTTATCGAAAAATTGGGCGGCGTTGAAGGGCTTGTGGGCGATTTGACCAGTGGCAAGGGCCTGGGCGGCATTGTCGAAGATGTCGAACAGGCGGCCGGTGGCATCGCAGGCGACCTTTTGGGCGGTCTTTTCGGCAAGAAATAGCTTGAAAACGCTTCATCTGGGGGCGGAATATGCGACCTTTGTGCATCTGCACTGGTAATCTGCTTGCTTCATGCTAAAATAATTCAACTTGTGTAATCACAACACGCGCATCCGTGCGCAACAAACGCAGATTAAACGCAGCAGTCGAGAGGATTATCATGGACGAAACGGGAGTATTGAGCTTGATCGAAGAGCTTTCCATCCTCCTCGAGGATTCGAAGCCGGTGTTTGGCAAAAGCAATTTGCGTCAGGTCGATGTTGCTGCCGCTTTTGAAATCATGGATGAAATTAGGGATACCTTCCCCAGCGAATTTGCTCAATCCCGCCAAATTGTGCGTGAACGCCAAAGCCTGATTGACGATGCCGATGCCGAAGCCGCACGCCTTATCGAAGATGCCCGCAGCCAGGCTATGACCATTGCCAGCGAACAGGAAATCGTGCGTATTTCCCAGCAGCAGGCCGATACCATCATGGCCGATTCGCGCGAACTGGAACGCCAAACGCGCGCCGGTGCCGAAGATTACGCCGATGAAGTGTTTTCCCATGTGGAACAAAGCCTCGACACCCTTTTGGGCAATGTGCGCCGCTGTCGCGATCGCTTGAATGCGAATTCTTTAAGCGAACGTCAATGAATGAAACCACCTTTATAGTGCCTTCCGAACTCTTCGCCGCCGCGGAGAGTTCTTCGGTTTCAGGAACCTACGACCTGCCCCTTTTCAAGGCGGGCCCCGATCTTTACAGCTTTTCTGAACCGCTTAACTGGCAAGTAAGCATCACGAATACGGGTGGCGCGCTTTTGGTAAGCGGCACCGTCGAAGGCAGCGCCACCACGTCGTGCGCCCGCTGCATGGAATCGCTTACGCTGCCGATAACGGGCGAAATCGAAGGGTATTATCTTACCAGCACCGAAGAATCTTCGCAGGCTGAAGAGATGGAAGAAGACGAGTTTGAAGTGCTGGGCGCCGATCACCTTATCGATTTTGAGCCCCTTATTCGTGCCGCTGTTTTGCTGGAATGCCCACTGGTGCCCCTGTGCACCGATGAGTGCAAGGGGCTGTGCAGCAGCTGCGGCAAAAATCTCAACGAAGGGCCCTGCGATTGCGCGCCCGATCCTGCCGATTCGGTGCGCGAAAACCCCTTTGCCGCGCTGAAGGATTATCCGTTTTCAAACTGACGGGCGCTAAGCCCACGGGCCTACCGCGCCGGATTAATTTTCTACCTAAAAACCCATCTGTGCCGCGCGCACGGGTGGGTTTGCGCTATGGTATCTGGCGGCAACTTTCGCCAAAACAATACATCACTTGATGGGGGAGCGCGCATTTATGGCAATGCTGGATGAACAAGCGGTAAAAACTTTGAAACCTGATGCACTGGGGCCCGCCGCAATAGAGGCGAAAGCGGAAGAAATCGCTGTGGGTAAAACGAAACTGAGCGTGGGCAAAACCTTTGTGTTAGCCCTGCTTGCCGGTGCTTTTATTGCATTTGGAGCCCTGTATTTCTGCGTGTTTTTGGGCGACCCCAGCATCCCGTTTGCCGTACAACGCATCGTGGGCGGCCTGTGCTTTTGCCTGGGGCTGGTGCTGGTGCTGTGCTGCGGTGCCGAACTGTTTACCGGCAACATGCTTATGACAACTGCGCTGTTAAGCAAAAAGATTACGGCGGGCGCGCTGCTGAAAAACTGGGGCATCGTGTGGGTGGGCAATTTTGTGGGTGCGCTTATCGTCGTGTTTTTAGTGTTCATGGCACATACGGCAAGTATGAATGGTGGGCAAGTGGGCACGGCCATGATCAATGTGGCGCTGAGCAAGGTTACTCCCGATTGGATCACCCTGTTTTTCAAGGGAATATTGTGCAACATCTTGGTATGCCTGGCTGTGTGGATTGGCTTTTCTGCTCGCACGGTGGTGGACAAAGTGGTGGGTATTTTGCTGCCCATTTCGGCCTTTGTCGCCTGCGGCTTTGAGCATTGCGTGGCCAACATGTTCTTTTTGCCCATGGCCTTCGTGTTAAAGATCACGGGTTTTTCTACGACAGTGGATGCCACGGCGCTTGATATGGGCTCGCTTTTTGCCAACATTTCGGCCGCCACGCTGGGAAACATCGTGGGTGCCGTCGTGTTTGTGGCAGCGGCGTACTGGTTTGTCTACCGCAAGCCGGCCGCCTAGCACACGCTTGGGCGCAACGCGGGCGCGGGGCATCTGTGGGGTTTTGCGTTTTTCCGAAAGCGCCCTTGCACCCCACGGTTTGCTTTGCTAATATATCGCTTTGCGTGTTTATCGCATGAAACATTGATCGAGCACAGGCTCGTCTTTTGCAAAAGGAGAAATGTCATGGCAGTACCTAAGCGTAAAACGGGTCGTTCTCGCACTCATTCTCGCCGTAGCGCGAACAGCACCATCCCCGAAGCTTCTCGTTCTTTATGCCCTCAGTGCGGCGAAGCGAAGCTTCCTCATCGCGTATGCCCCAATTGCGGCTTCTACAAGAATCGTGAAGTCATCGTCGTTGACTAATGGTCTTGGGTGCACTTGCCCCTTGATCTTGGGAATCTCCTCGGAGTACGCACGTGGTGCGTACATCCCTCGGAGATTCTTGTTTTTTGTGGCCCTACGTTTAAGAAAAAGAGTGCTGCGCGCACGGGCGTGTGGCGTTTGATGCTGGTTGCCTGCCAGCATATTTTGTATAAGGAGAACTTCTGATGGCCGAAAAAGTTACAGTAACTGTTGATGCAATGGGGGGCGATAACGCGCCAAAGGTTGTGCTTGAAGGCGTGGCCGCAGCTCTTGGTGCCGATGCCGATTTAAGCATTATTCTTTGCGGCCCCCAAGAAGTGGTCGAAACCTTTGCTGCAGCCCACGAACGCTGTGTTGCCCAGGTGACCACGCAGGTGATTGGCATGGATGAACACCCAGCCCGTGCGGTGCGCGCGAAAAAAGATTCCTCCATCGTGGTGGGGTGTCGCCTGGTCAAAGAAGGCGCGGCACAAGGATTTTTCTCGGCGGGGTCAACCGGTGCCTGTTTGGCGGCCGCCACTTTGGTGATGGGGCGCATCAAGGGCGTTTCCCGGCCGGCGCTGTGCACGGTTATCCCTTCGCCCGCCGCCCCGGTTATCCTGTGTGATGTGGGCGCCAACGCCGATTGCAAGCCGGAATACTTGGTGCAGTTTGCCCAGATGGCAACCGTATATACCGAAAAGATAATCGGTATCGAGCACCCGCGTGTGGCGCTGCTTAACATTGGGGCAGAAGATGAAAAAGGCTCGGTTTTTGCCCAGGAAGCCTTCAAGCTGCTCAAGGAAAAGGTGCCCAATTTTGCGGGCAACGGCGAAGGCAACGATATTGTGGCGGCAAATTTCGACATATTCGTCACCGATGGCTTTACGGGCAACGTGTGCCTAAAAACTATCGAAGGTACGTCTAAGGTGCTGTTTAGCGCGCTTAAGCAGGTGTTTTACACCAATGCGCTCACAAAGCTAGGGGCGCTGCCCATCAAAGGCGAGCTTTCCAAACTTATGGCTGCCATCAGCTCGGATACCTACGGCGGGGCGCCGCTTTTGGGCGTTGCCGGTGCCTGTATCGTAGGGCACGGATCGTCAAACGCCACCGCCATACAAAATGGCATTCACACTACGGCGCATACCGTACGCGCGCAAGTTTCTGAATTAATCGCGCACATTGTTACTAAATAATACCCTCTGGGGTAAAATCAAACGAAACTCCCATCGAAACAGGGTCTCTTATGACGTTTTCTGACGAACAGAAAGAAAAACTGGAAAGTATGCAGCGCCTGCTTGATTATCGTTTCGACGATCAGCAGCTGCTGCTTTCTGCCATCACGCACCCCTCGGCGGTGGAAGGCAAGCCGGTAAAATACTCCTACGAACGCTTGGAGTTTTTGGGGGATTCCATTTTGGGGGCCATCGTGGCCACGGCGGCATTTCATCATTATCCCGAGCTGGACGAAGGCGGCCTGACGCGCATCAAGGTTTCGCTTGTTTCGGGCGCCACGCTGGCGAAAGTGGCCGAATCGCTGGGCTTTGCCGATATCATCATGTTCGGATCTTCCGAAACGGGAACGGGGAAGCGCGGTCTGCATTCTGCTTTAGAAAACGTGTACGAAGCCGTGGTTGCTGCCCTTTATCTTGATGGCGGCATCGATGCGGCGCAGCGTTTTGTGGCCGAAAACTTGCTTGACCACATGTCGTTGGGCATGGCGCAAGAACCGGAAAATCCCAAAAGCGTTCTGCAAGAAAAGCTGCAAGAAGATGGCATTACGCCCACCTATAAACTGGTTGAAACCCAAGGCCCGCCGCATGATCGCACCTTTATCACGCAGGTGTTTGCCGGTATGCAGGCGCTGGCGCGCGGGGTGGGGCGCACGAAGAAGGAATCCGAAAGCCACGCGGCCGAAATTGCTTTGAAGTCGATGAATCCGGCTAACAGGCAATTGCGAGCCCAGGCCAAAGCTGAAAAAGCAACGGTGCGTGCCGCTGAAAAAGCGCGCAAAAAAGCGGAACGTGACGCCTTCCGTCAGAAAAAGTAGAGGTCATTCGTGTACCTGAAATCCTTGGTGCTTAAAGGCTTTAAGTCGTTTGCCGACCGCAGCGTGCTCACGTTTGAGCCGGGCGTCAGCGCGGTTGTGGGACCCAATGGTTCAGGGAAATCGAACATTTCTGATGCGGTGCTGTGGGTGCTGGGCGAACGCAATGCCAAAAACCTGCGCGGTCAGGCCATGGAAGACGTGATTTTTTCAGGGTCTTCGGCGCGCAAACCCGTCGGCATCGCCGAAGTTGATTTGATACTCGACAATTCGGATGGCACGCTGCCCATAGATTATTCCGAAGTGGCGCTGACGCGGCGCATGTATCGCAGCGGCGAAAGCGAATACCTGATAAACGGCGCCCTTGCGCGGCGCATGGATGTGCTGGATATTTTGCACGATACCGGCCTGGGCACGGGCACCCATTCCATCATTTCGCAGGGCAGCCTCGATTCTATTTTGCAATCCAAACCCGAAGATCGCCGCGCGCTTATCGAAGAGGCGGCCGGGGTGTTAAAGCACAAGCAGCGCAAGTTAAAAAGTCAGCGCAAGCTAGAACAGATGGACGCCCACTTAATGCGCGTGAAAGATGTGGCGTCTGAAGTGGAACGGCAGCTCAAGCCGCTGGAACGCAAAGCGCGGCGTGCGCTGGCCTACCAGGATCTTTCCGCAGAACTGGGCGCCCTGAATTTGGTGTTAGCCGTTGATGATCTGCGCGGGCTGCAGGCGAAGTGGGATGGCCTGTGTGCCCAGGAAACCGAAGCGAACACAGCGCTTGAGGCGGCGCGACAGCGCATTGCACAAGCCGAAGCGGCATCCGTTGCCCTGCAAGACCGCCTGCGCAGCGAAGGCATGGATGCGGGGCAACTGGCAACGCGCTATCGCCGCGCCCAAACGGCGCTTGAGCGCTTCGACGCCAACACGCTGCTGCTGCGCGAAAAGAAGCGATCGCTGCAACGCTACAGTGATGATGCGGTGGTTTCCCGGGAAGAAAACAAGGCCAAGATGCAGGCCGCCTGTGCCCAGCTCGATGCGGCGCAGCAAACGTTGACCCAGGTTTCGGGCGATTTGCAGCAAGCGCAGGCCACAGCCCAGCAAAAAGCGCAGGCGCGCGACGAAGTGGCTGCGCGCATAAAGGAACTATCTGCCGCGCTGGATGCGGCGCGCACCCAACAGCGCGGCTTGCGCAACGATAGCGAAGCGGCCACGCGGCGGCTTGCGCAAACAAAGGAAGTGCTTTCCAACAACCTTGCCCACGAAAAGCTGATTGCGGGGCACGGCAAAGAATTGGAAACGCAGCTGGCCGCCGCACAGCTTGATGGCGAAGCGGCAACGCAAGAGGCTACGCGTGTTGCTGCTGCTCTGGCCGATTTGCAGGCGCGCGATGCCCGCGCACGCACGACAATTGCAGCCTCTTTGCAGGCGCGCGAAGCAACCCAGGAAGCCTTTGATGCTGCCCGTGAGGGCGCCACCCAAACAGGCGCCGAAATACGCGCGCTTGAAGAAATGCAGCGAGCGCAGGAATCGGCCAACCCCGCCTTGACCTGGCTGCTTGAAAACAAGGAACGCTTCGATGCGCAGATGGCTCCTATCACCCACGTGCTTTCGGCACCCGCTGAATTTGAATCGCTTCTTGAAGTGTTGTTGGGCTCTGACCTGGCCGCTTTGTTTGTGCAAGATGCCCACGCCGCCAACTTGGTGGCCGATGCTGTGGTTGCCGCCGTTGACACCGGCGCCCTTGTGCTGTTGCCGCGGCAGGGGATGCGTGGCGCAGCTGCGCGCCCCGAGCGCATAGGCCAAGCGCTGCGCTTGGTGGAAAAACTGAGCTTTCCCGCCGCCTACGATGGCGCTATAGAAGCGCTGTTGGGCGATGTGTATGTGTGTGCCAACGCCACCGACGCTCTTGGCGCCCATGCGTGCCAAGCGCCCGATGCGTCGCCTGCACGCTTTGTTACCGCCGAAGGGTTTATGGTGTGGCCAAACGGCAAAATAGCGCTGGCCTTAAAGAAGGAAGGCGAACAGGGGGTTTTGGCGCGCCACCGCCACCTAGAATCGCTGCGAGCCGCCTTGGCGCAGGCCCAGCTTGCAAAAGATGCTGCGCGCACCGCCCGCGACCAGGCCGAAGAGGCGCTGCGAGCTGCCCAGGCAGAAAGCTTGCAAGTAAGCCAGCAGCTGGCTCAAACGCGCGGCCAAAACGACGCCTGTGCCCAAGAGGTTAAGCGCACGCAGGATAAACTGAGCGCACTGCGCCGCGAATACGCTGGCCTTGAAGCGCAGCGCAACGACGCACAGGATGCGCTTGCGGCGGCGCGCCCCGATGCCGAAGAATTAGAAAAACGCTTGGCGCACTTAAGCGAACAGCTTGAAGCCTCGCTTGCCCAAACGAAGAAAATCCACCGCGAGCTTGACCCCGTGCAGGCCACAAGTGCGCAGATAAACGAAGCCGCCGTGCAAGCCAAGCTGGAAGTGGCAACGCTGACCGAACGCGAGCTGTACGCTTCGCGCATGCTTACCACGCGCCAGCGCGACATAGCTGCACTTGAGCTTGCCTGCGAGGCAATCGCGAAAAGCAGTGATGCCAACGCGCGCGCACAGCTGTGCATCGACCCTTTGTTGGCGCTGCTCGGGCAGCTGCGGCAATCCGCAAGCCGCTGGACACAGCGCCTGGAAGCCGAAACGCTCAACGCGCAAAACGCTTCGGCGGGGCTGCATACTTCCTTGGACACTGCGCGCCAGGCGGTGCACGCAGCACAGGCCGCCTTCGACGAAATCAATGCGACCTGCGCCCAGCAGCGCGTCGATAAAGGCCGTCTTGAAATGCAGGTGGAAGCCGCCATCAACACGATCGTGCACGATTGCAAGGTGCCCCTCGATGTGGCGCTAGAAACCCCTGAACTGGAAGATCGCGCCGAAACCGAGGACAAAACATTCAAGCTGCGCCGCAAAATTGCCAACATGGGCACCATCAACCCCGATGCGGCGGCCGAATATGAAGGCCTGAAAAAGCGCTACGATTACATGGCTTCACAGCTTGATGATTTAGAAACGGCACGCCGGGCACTTTCCAAAATAGTGCGTGTAATCGATGCGCGCATGAAAGACGATTTCGTCACAACTTTTGAGGTCATCGACAAAAGCTTCCAAGAAATTTTCGCCGTATTATTCCCCGGCGGATCGGCGCATTTAACGCTTGTCGATCCCGACGATTTGGAAAACACGGGCGTTGAAGTAAACGCGCAGCCCCGCGGCAAGCGCATTTCAAAGATGATGCTTATGAGCGGTGGCGAAAAATCGCTGACGGCATTGGCGCTGCTATTTGCCGTATATCGCACGCGTGCGACGCCGTTTTACATTTTGGACGAAGTGGAAGCGGCGCTCGACGATACCAACCTGCGCCGTTTAACCGCCTACTTAGAAACGCTGCGCGAAGGTGTGCAGCTGATTTTGATCACGCACCAGCGGCGCACGATGGAAATGGCCGATGCGCTATTTGGCGTTTCTATGCAATCCGATGGCGTGACCAAGGTGGTCAGCCAAAAACTTGACCGAGCACTTACCTACGCGGAGGGATAATCATGGGATTTTTCGATCGCATCAGCGAAGGCCTCAGCCGCTCACGCACTAAGTTTACCGAACAGATGAATGTGCTGCTTGATCGCGGCCCCGATGTCGATGAAGATTTTTGGGATGGCCTGGAAGAAGCACTTATTTTAAGCGATATAGGTGCCCAGGCCGCCACCGCTATTGTGCAGCGTATGCGCGACGAAGCGACGCGCAAGGCGCTTCCCGATGCCTATGCGGTGTTGGATGCGCTGGTGGACAACATGGCGGATTCGTTTTTTGCGGCACCCGACAATCTGTTTGAGGAAAACCCCGTGCTCGTATTGTTTGTGGGCATAAACGGATCGGGCAAAACCACCACGGTGGGCAAGTTGGCCAACGAAGCGACGACGGCGGGCAGGCGCGTGCTGCTGGGCAGCGCTGACACCTTTCGTGCGGCGGCCATCGAACAGCTTGAGGTGTGGGCAACTCGCGCGCAGGTTGAAGTGGTTACGCGGCAGCGGGGAAGCGACCCGGCAAGCGTGTGCTACGACACGATTGAACGCGCAGAGGCCACCTGTGCCGATATGGTGTTAATCGATACCGCAGGGCGCCTGCACACTTCCGATGACCTGATGCGCGAACTGCAAAAAGTGGTGGATGTGGTGCGCAAGCGCAGCGCGATGCCGGTGAAAACGGTGCTGGTAATAGATGCGACCACGGGGCAAAACGGCTTGCAGCAGGCGCGCGAATTTAATCGGGCGCTCCAGCTGGATGGCCTGATTGTCACCAAGCTTGATGGCACGGCCAAAGGCGGCATTGCCCTGGCGGTTTCCCACGAACTTGAGCTGCCCATCTTCAAAATTGGTGTGGGTGAAAGTATCGATGACCTGCGCGATTTTGATGCCCACGATTTCAGCCGCGCCCTCATAGGCGATTTCGGAAAATAAAAAGGAGACGCAATGCTCGACAACCTATCGCAACGTCTGCAAAACATATTCTCGGGCCTGCGCGGCAAGGGTAAACTTACCGAAAGCGACATCAACGATGCCATGCGCGAAATTCGTATGGCGCTGCTGGAAGCTGATGTTAACTTCAAGGTGGTCAAATCCTTTATCACCAACACAAAGCAGCGCTGCCTTGAAGCCGAAGTGCTTGATTCTTTGACCCCGGCGCAAAACGTTATCAAAATCGTGCTGGATGAATTGACGGAACTTTTGGGGCGCACCGATTCCAAGCTGGTGCTTTCTTCGCGCATCCCCAACGTTATCATGCTGGTGGGTTTGCAGGGTTCGGGCAAAACGACCGCTGCGGCAAAATTGGCTTACCGCCTGCGCGAAGAAGGCCACGCACCGCTGTTGGTGGCCTGCGACGTGTACCGTCCTGCCGCTGCCGATCAGCTGCAGGCCTTAGGCGACGAAATGGGCGTGCGCGTCTATCGGGGCGCGGGTGCCGACCCGGTGGCCATTGCCCGCGAAGGCATCCAAGATGCCATCGACAACCTGCGCGATGTCGTCATCGTCGATACCGCCGGGCGCTTGCATGTTGATGAAGCGATGATGGATGAAGCCGAAAACATCAAGCGCGCCGTTAAGCCCGACCAGATATTGATGGTGGTCGATGCTATGACCGGCCAAGATGTGGTCAATGTGGCGGCCGCTTTTGCCCAGCGCGTCGATTTCGATGGCGTCATCATGTCGAAGATGGATGGCGACGCCCGCGGTGGTGGTGCGCTTTCTATCAAGCAGGTAACCGGTAAGCCGATCAAGTTTATTTCCGCAGGTGAAAAACCTGATTCGCTGGAAGAATTTCACCCCGACCGCATGGCGAAGCGCATATTGGGCATGGGCGATGTCGTATCGCTTATCGAAAGCGCTTCAAAGATGCAGGCCGAAGAAATAGAGGCCGAACAGGCAGAACGCATGATGCGTTCCAACCTTAATCTCAACGATTTTTTGGATATGAACAAGCAGGTGCGCAAGATGGGTGGCGTTTCAAAGCTGGTCAGCTCGCTGCCCGGCGGCGACAAGGCGCTTTCTCAGGGGCAGGTGGATATGGGCGCGCTTGACCGCATGGAAGTCATCATTTGTTCCATGACGAAAAAGGAACGTGAAAAGCCCGATCTGCTCAACGGTTCGCGGCGCGCGCGCATCGCGGCGGGTGCCGGCGTGCAGGTTTCTGAAGTTAACCAGGTAATAAAAAAGTTCAACGAAACCAAAAAGATGATGAAGCAATTTATGCCGCCACCCGAAGCTGCGGGTAAAAAGGGCAAGAAAGGCAAGAAGGGCCATCGCCGCCGCGGTCTGCCCGGCATGGGCGGCATGGGTGGCATGAACCCCGCCGATATGAAGAAGATGCAGGATATGTTAAAGAATATAGACGGATAGCGCGCGCCCGCCCGGCGTTCTGCGGAGTTTCCCCGTGAGTTTTTCGTGAGCGCTTGCCAAGACGGGGCTTTGGCTTTATCATTAGCAATTGCTGTTTTGTGGGGCGGTTTCCCTGCAAATCATAAGAATATCAGGAAACAAAAGGAGCTTACCTTCATGGCAGTTAAAATTCGTCTCGCCCGCCACGGCGCTAAAAAGGCACCTTTCTATCGCGTTGTCGTTGCCGACGCTCGTTGCCCGCGCGATGGCAAGTTCATCGAACAGGTTGGCCGTTACAACCCGTGTTCTGTTCCTAAGCTGATCGAGCTTGATCTGGAAAAGATTGATGCCTGGATGGCCAATGGCGCTCAGCCCACCGACACCGTCGCTCGCCTGATGGAAAAAGCTCGCAAGGGCGAATAGTATCATGGCAGATCTTGCGGCTGACATCGCTGGTTTGGTACGTTGCACCATCGAACCGCTCGTTGAATTCAAAGAGGAACTCGTCGTTACGTCGAGCCTTGATGAACACGGCGTCGTGTTGGTGGAAGTCCACGTTAACACTGCGGATGCCGGTAAGGTTATCGGGCGTCAGGGCAGGGTTATCAAAGCGGTGCGCACCGTTGCCCGCGCAGCGGGTTCGCGTACGAACACCTCTGTTGAAGTGGAGCTCATCGACTAGATGGGTGCTTGGGTAAGCGTTGCCGAACTGGTAAAAGCAAAAACCTTTGAAGGAGGGCTTGTTGTGCGCCCCGCACACGGCCTTCCTTTTTTGTTGCAAGCGGGTATGTCGGTCACTTTTGTGCCCCCGCTGCTTACCGCGCCGAAATCGGCCGTG
Source organism: Raoultibacter sp. (assembly GCA_036640375.1). Lineage (GTDB taxonomy): Bacteria > Actinomycetota > Coriobacteriia > Coriobacteriales > Eggerthellaceae > JAVWGW01. Next base: position 12,841 of record JAVWGW010000005.1, read on the forward strand.
GTGGCCGAAATCGCGCTGCTCAAAGAAGATTGGCACCTTGTTCACTTCGCGGGCATAGACAGCATCGATGCCGCCGAAGATTTGGTGGGGCGTTTTTGCCTTGTGCGCAAAACTGATCTTCCCCTTGATTATGCGCTGTGCCAGCCCTTGTGGTGGCAGGGTTTTACGGTGCACGATGCCGATCGTGGCCTATTGGGCACGATATCTGATGTGATTGAAAATCGGGCACAACACCTTGTGTGTGTTCAGGGCGAAGCCGGCGAAATAATGATTCCCCTTGTGGATGAATTTGTGCAAGCCATAGATAGCGCGGGCAAGCGCCTGGAAGTGTCTGTGCCGCAATCCCTTCTTGATCTGGCTAAAGGCTGATTTGCTGTGAAAGTCGAAACGCTTTCCACCTTCCCTGAAATGTTTGATTCGGTTATGGGTGCTTCCATGATGCGCATTGCCCAAGAAAAAGGCGCGCTTGAATTTGTGGCGCATGACCTGCGCGCTTGGACACACGATCGCCATCGCAGCACCGACGATAGCCCCTACGGCGGCGGGCAGGGTCTGGTTATGAAGTGCGCGCCCATCTTTGAAGCCTACGATGATCTGTGCGCCGCTGCCCCCGAAAAACCCTACACGATTTTTCTTTCACCCACGGGCGAAGTTTTTTCGGAAGCTATCGCGCGCGATTTGGCGCAGCAAAGCCACCTGTTGTTCATCTGTGGCCACTACGAAGGCATTGATCAGCGCGCCTACGATTTGGCCGATCGCACCCTTTCTTTGGGAGATTTTGTTCTTACCAGCGGCGAACTTGCTTCGATGGTAATTATCGATGCCGTCGTGCGCAAGCTTGATGGCGTTTTGGGCGATGAGGGGTCCGCCATCGATGAAAGCTTCAACGAAGGCCTTCTGGAATATCCCTGCTATACGCGCCCTGCTGTGTTTCGGGGCAAAGAAGTGCCCCCGATGCTTCTTTCGGGCAACCATGCGGCCATAGATAAGTGGCGTCGTCAGGAAAGCCTGCTGCGCACCGCCCGCTTGCGCCCCGACCTTCTTGAACAGGCCGATTTGACGGCAGCTGAACGGGAGTTTCTGAAATCTTTATCAAGCTAGGCCGCCGCGGGGTCCGAGCGTGCTTCTAAGCGCTATCATGGACGCTTGTGACTATACGGGCGCACGCGCTGCATGCGAGGCCCGCTTATGAAAGGATCATGCATGGATTCCGGCCAACACGCCGATTCAAAAAGACCGAGCCTGCTTCGGAGAATACTCGTTTTTGTGATTCAGGTCGCATTGATACTGCTGTGCTTTTGGGCCTTGCGCGAATTTGTGGTCACCCCCTATGAAATTCCCTCCGGTTCGATGGAAACAACCATCATGACGGGCGACCGCGTGTTTTCCGAAAAAGTTTCCTATTACGCGCGCCCGGTGAAGCCGGGTGACATCATCACGTTTCCTAGCACCGAAATTGCAGGTCAAGTGCTTATTAAGCGCTGCATTGCCGTGGGCGGGCAAACGGTTGATTTGGTGGACGGCAGCGTTGTTATCGACGGCGTGCCCTTGGTCGAACCCTACACCAACGGCCTGCCTTCGCAGCCGCTGACGCCGGCGCCCGATGTGGCGCTTAGCTATCCCTATACGGTTCCCGCAGGTGAACTGTGGGTTATGGGGGATAATCGCACCAATTCGGCCGATTCGCGCTATTTTGGATCCATCAAGGAATCAAGCGTGCTGGGCCGTGGCGCTTTGGTCTATTGGCCGTTTAACCACTTCGGCTTATTGCAGTAATCACCCACTACAAGGAGAATCATGGCAACACACAATCCATCCGCCGAAAACCGCGTCGCATCCGATCAGGTGCCCAGTTTTCAGGACATCATCATGAATCTGCAGCATTATTGGGCATCGTGTGGCTGCGTTATTTTGCAGCCCTACGACAACGAAGTGGGTGCGGGCACCAATGCTCCGGCAACAACGCTGCGCGCATTGGGGCCGCAAACCTGGCGCACCGGCTATGTGCAGGGCTGCCGCCGTCCCACCGACGGTCGCTATGGCGAAAACCCCAATCGCCTGCAGCACTATTACCAGTTTCAGGTGCTGATGAAGCCTTCGCCCGACAACATCCAGGATCTTTACTTAGGCTCGTTGCAGGCCATCGGCATCGATGTTGCCGGCCACGATGTGCGCTTTGTGGAAGACGACTGGGAAAGCCCGACGCTTGGTGCGTGGGGGCTGGGCTGGGAAGTGTGGCTCAACGGCATGGAAGTGACGCAGTTCACCTATTTTCAGCAGGTCGGCGGCTTTGAATGCAGCCCCGTTCCCGTTGAAATTGCCTACGGCCTCGAACGCCTCACCATGTATATTCAGGGCGTCGATTCGGTGTACGACATCGTGTGGAGCCGCGGGCCTGATGGCGTGGTGTTCACCTATGGCGATGTGTTTTTAGAAAACGAACGCGAGTATTCCACCTACAATTTTGAAGTGGCCGATACCGCCTTTCTTTTCCAAGAATTTGGCGACCGCGAACGCGAATGCCAGCGCACCCTTGATGCGGGGCTGCCGCTGCCCGCCTATGATTGCGTGCTGAAATGCTGCCATGCCTTCAATCTGCTTGATGCGCGCGGCGTTATTTCGGCAACGGAGCGCATGGCCTACATCCTGCGCGTGCGCACGCTTGCCAAGGCCTGCTGTGCTTCCTATTTGGAACACGTGGTGGGCGCTTCGCCTGCCGCCGAAAAGGGAAGGGTGGCCACCCATGACTAACTTACATACGCTGGCATTTGAAATCGGAACCGAAGAAATTCCCGCCTTCGACCTTGATCGCGCCACCACGCAACTGCACACGCTGGTGCCCGCCGCCCTCGATGCCCTGCGCATACCCTACAGCGATTTTGCCATCTATTCTTCGCCGCGGCGCCTGATTGCGCTTGTGGAAGGTGTGGCCGACGAAACGCAGGCTCTTGTAGAAGAACACAAGGGGCCTTCTGTGGCCATTGCCTTTGATGCGGCGGGCGCGCCCACAAAGGCCGCCTGCGGTTTTGCCCGCGGCAAGGGCATCGATGCGGCCGATTTGGAACGCCGCATAGTTGATGGCAACGAATATGTGTTTGCCACATCCCGTGTGGCGGCGCGCCCGGTGCGCGATCTTTTGCCCGAAGCTTTGGCATCCCTCATTTCTGCCATTTCGTGGCCAAAATCCTGTCGCTGGGGCACGCAGAGCGTTTTGTTTTCACGCCCCGTGCGCTGGCTTGTGGCGCTGCTTGATGAAGAAATAATTCCCGTGCGCTTTGCCGATCTGGTGGCGGGCAACACCACGCGCGGCCATCGCGTGCTTGCCCCGGGCGACCACGTGCTTGCCCACGCCAACGATTTGATTGCCACGCTGCGTGCGGCCTACGTGCTGCCCAGCCAGGCGCAGCGCGAAGAAGTTATCCGCGCAGGTGTGGCCGCCATCGAAGCGAGCAGCGGCTGTGTGGCCACGCTGCCCGATAAAACGCTGCTGGAAGTTATCAACCTCTGCGAATATCCCACTGTGCTTGCCGGGGTGTTTGACCAGGAGTTTTTGCAGGTTCCCGAAGAAATCATCGTCGATGCCATGCTGATGCATCAGCGCTATTTCCCCCTCTACGACACCCAGGGCAAGCTGACCAACACCTTTATCATCGTGTCCAACGGCGACCCCGCCTGCGCCGCCACCATCATAGATGGCAACGAACGCGTCGTGCGCGCGCGCTTGTCCGATGCGAAGTTTTTCTACGAAGAAGATTTGAAGCATCCCCTTGACTACTTTGTGGATCGCCTGGATAAGGTTGTTTTCCAAGAAGCGTTGGGAACGGTGCGCGCTAAAACGGATCGCCTGGTCAGTGCCGCCAAACGCATGGCCGCCGAAGCCGACCTTGGCGCGGCCGATAGCGCCGCTGTGTGCCGTGCAGCCTATTTGTGCAAGGCCGACCTGGTAACGAATGCCGTTGTTGAATTTACGTCGGTGCAAGGTGTTATGGGCGCGTATTACGCACAGGCTGCAGGTGAAGAACCCCTGGTGGTTGAAGCTATCGCGCAACACTATCGCCCACGTTTTGCCGGCGACGAAGCACCTTCTTCGGTGGTCGGGCGTCTGGTTGCCACCCTCGATAAGCTCGACACCATCTGCGGCATGTTTGCGGCGGGGCTTGCCCCCAGCGGCTCTTCCGACCCCTTTGCACTGCGTCGCCAAGCCATCGGCATCGTCAATATGCTTGCCGATGGTTTAAGTGTGCGCCTGGAAGCGGGCATAGATAGCGCGCTTGCGGCCTATACCGATCTGGAATTTGACGCGGCGGCCACCAAAGCGGCGCTGCTTGATTTCTTCATCACGCGCACGAAGGTCATGTTGCGCGATAGTGGCTTTGCGGCCGATGTGGTCGATGCCGTGCTTGCCGCCGGGGTTATTGAACCCGCCCAAATTGTGGCGCGCACCCGCGCCTTGCAGGCCGCGCGCGCCGACATGCCCGAAGTGATGGATGATCTGGCCGTGGCCTTCGCCCGCGCCAACAACCTGCGCGAAGAAGCCTTGGGCACCACCGTCGATGAAAGCCTGTTGGGCAGCGCCGAACACGCTCTTTACCAGGCGGTATGCGCCACCCAGGCCAACGTGGAAGCTGCGCTTGAAGGCGACGATTATGCCGGAGCCCTTAAGGCCTTGGGTGCCCTGCGTGCTCCGATTGACACCTTCTTTGAAGAAGTGCTGATCATGGATGAAAATGAAGCGCTCAAAAACAACCGCCTGCGCCTGCTCAACCGTTTCGTGTCCGTCTTTTCTCCCGTTGCCGATTTCGGCAAGCTTTCTTAAGGGGCGCTTCGGCATGCAGGAATCAGCGCACCATACCAATACCACGGTGATTCCCACCATCTACCTTATTAGCGATTCGGTGGGTGTCACCGCCTTGGCGCTGGCGCGCGCCGCTGCCAGCCAGTTTGGGGTAACCAATCCCTGCGTGGAAACGCTTTCCAAGGTGCATGCCTTTGACGATATAGAGGAATTTTTGACCAAGCACTCCGATCATCGCCGCGAAGAATACGGCGATGATCGCCTGCTGGTGTTTTACACCCTGGTTGATGGAGCCATGCGCGAAGCGGTTGTGGCCTATACCCGCGCGCACCCCAATATTGTGGCGGTCGATCTTATCGGCGATGCGATTGCTGCCATTGCCCAGGTCAGCGGCCTTACTCCCTCCGATGAACCCGGCGGCTTGCGCGTGGCCGACGAAAACTATTTCCACCGCATCGCCGCGATGGAATTCACGATTGCCCATGATGATGGCCGCAATACGCAAGATTTGGCGCTGGCCGATATTGTGTTGCTGGGCGTTTCCCGTTCATCGAAAACGCCGCTTTCCATCTATTTAAGCCAGCAGGGCTACCGGGTGGCCAATGTGCCGCTTGATCTGCACACTACGCCGCCCAAGGAAATATATGAGGTCGATCCTTCGCGCATGTTTGGCTTGATAACAACGCCCGAAGTGCTGGTGGGCATTCGCCGCCGCCGCCTGGGCAACGCGGTCGCCGTTGCGGCCAGCTATGCCGATCCTGAAGAAGTGTGTCAAGATCTTGAAAGCGCGCGCGCCCTCATGCGCAAACTCGGCTGTATTGTTGTTCACACCGATAATCGCGCGGTTGAAGAGACTGCTCAGGACATTTTGCGTTATTATGACCTCGCTCACCCTCAGCCCTAAGTTTTAGCGCGTTGGCTGTAGTATCCTGGCGAGGGTAGCATTTTCTAAAACAGGTGCAAAAGTTGCGTTTAAGGAGAAAAAGGTGACCGAAGAAGTGAAGCGTGTATTTGCATTCGGCAAGGATGCAAACGGCAACAATGTAACCGAAGGTAACACGACCATGAAAGCCATCTTAGGGGGAAAAGGGGCCAACCTCGCCGAAATGGCGAATATCGGTTTGCCGGTGCCTCCGGGCTTTACTATCTCGTGTCAAACCTGCATCGAATACGCCAACGCCAACAACACGTGGCCCACAGGCGCTCTTGACACTATTCAACACTATCGCGATGATCTGGAAGCGCGTATTGGCAAGAAAATTGGCGATGCCGCCGATCCCTTGCTGGTTTCTGTGCGCTCCGGTGCGCCCATGTCCATGCCGGGCATGATGGACACCGTGCTTAACCTGGGTCTTAACGATCAATCCATCAACGGCCTTATCGCCCAAACAGAAAACCCGCGCTTTGCCTGGGATTCGTATCGCCGCTTTATCCAGATGTTCTCAAACGTGGTCATGAGCCTTGATGGCGACCTGTTTGAAAACGCCATCACCGCCATGAAAAATGCGCGCGGCGTGAAAAGCGACACCGATTTAAGCGCCGAAGATTTACAGGAACTCGTTGCAGAATTCAAGCAGATTTTTGCAGAAAACGTCGATGCGCAGGCTTACCCCAGCCTCGTTGTGGGCACCACGGTGCAGTTCCCGCAAGATCCTTCCGTGCAGCTGCAGCTGTCTATCGAAGCGGTGTTTGGCAGCTGGAACAATCCGCGCGCCACGCTCTATCGCAAGCAGAACAAGATTTCCGACGATCTGGGCACGGCCGTCAATGTGCAGTCGATGATCTTTGGCAACAAGGGTGACACATCGGCCACGGGCGTGGCGTTTACGCGCAACCCGGCCAATGGCGAAAAAGAATTTTACGGCGATTACCTTATCAATGCGCAGGGCGAAGATGTGGTTGCGGGCATTCGTAATACCAGCCCCATCGCCGAGTTAAAGCATGTGGCGGGTCTTGAAGCGGCCGGCAACGAACTCGAAGGCGTCTTCACCATTCTTGAAAACCACTTCCGCGATATGTGCGATATTGAATTCACTATTGAACAGGGAAAACTGTGGATGCTGCAAACGCGCGCAGGAAAGCGCACCGCTGCTGCCGCCTTGCATATTGCCATTGAAATGGAAAAAGAAGGCCTCATCACCAAAAAAGAAGCGATCATGCGCGTTGATCCTGAACAGCTCGATCAGCTGTTGCACCCGCAGTTTGATAAAGACGCACACTACGACGTTATCGCCAAGGGGCTCAATGCAAGCCCGGGTGCTGCAGTGGGCGAAGCCGTCTTTTCGGCTGCCGATGCTGTGGCGGCTTCTGAAGCTGGCCGCAAATGCGTGCTTATCCGCTGGGAAACCAACCCCGACGATCTGGCGGGCATGATTACCGCTGAAGGCATTTTAACTTCGCACGGCGGCAAAACCTCGCACGCGGCCGTTATCGCGCGCGGCATGGGCACCCCGTGCGTGTGCGGCGTGGAAGCACTCAAGATCGACGCCGAAAGCAAAACGGCCGTCGTCACCGATAAGGGCGTCACCATCAAAGAGGGCGACATGATTTCCCTTGATGGCACCTTGGGTATTGTCGTTTTGGGTGCCGTCGATTTGGTGCTGCCTGAACTGACGGGCGATTTGGACACCATCTTGGAATGGGCCGACGAATTCCGCACGATGGGTGTGCGCGCTAATGCCGATAATCCCGAAGATGCCGTGCTTTCCCGTTCGTTTGGTGCTGCGGGCATCGGCCTGTGCCGCACCGAGCACATGTTCTTGGGCGAACGCAAGCAGATTATCCAGTCATTTATTCTCACCGAAGATCCCGCCGTGCGCGAGCGTGCTTTAAGCGACCTGCTTGCTGCTCAAACGGGCGATTTCTTGGGCATGTTCAAGGCCATGGACGGCTTGCCGGTCGTGGTGCGCCTGCTCGATCCGCCGCTGCATGAATTCCTCGATAGCCCCCGTGCGCTCGATGTTGAAATTGCGCGCATGGAAGCCGCGGGTGCTCCGGCTGCCGATATTTCTGCCAAGCGTGCCCTCATGGGTCAGATCGATGCCATGAGTGAAGCCAACCCCATGCTTGGCCTGCGCGGTTGCCGCCTGGCCATCGTGTATCCCGAACTGCCGGCGCTGCAGGTGCGCGCCATCGCCACAGCTGCCGCCCGCCTGAAAAAAGAAGGGCTCGATCCGCGTCCCGAAATCATGATTCCGCTGGTGTCTGTTTTGGCAGAACTGGAAACGCTGCGCGGTGAATGCGAAGCGGCCATCGCCGAAGTGTGCGCAGAAGAAGGCGTTGAGCTCGCTATCGAAATTGGCACCATGATCGAATTGCCGCGTGCGGCCATCACCGCCGACGAAATTGCGACCAAAGCCGATTTCTTCAGCTTCGGCACCAACGATTTGACGCAGACCACCTTTGGTTTCTCGCGCGACGATGTGGAATCAAAATTTATCCCGCGCTACCTGGAACGTCGCCTTTTGCCCTGCAACCCGTTTGAAACGGTCGATAGTGGCGTGGCGGCTCTGGTTGAAATGGGCTGCACGAAGGGTCGTGCCACCAACCCCGACATCACGCTGGGTGTATGCGGCGAACACGGCGGCGACCCGGCTTCGGTGAAGACCTTCTACAAAATTGGCCTTAGCTACGTTAGCTGCTCGCCCTATCGCGTGCCGCTGGCGCGCTTGGCTGCCGCTCAGGCTGCCTTGGAAGAAACCATGGGTGATACGCGCGACAAATAAGAAGAGCCAAGGCGGGGTGTTTCTTAGCCAAAGAAACCAAAGGGGATGATTGACGTGGTGCTTATCGACAAAGCGGTGCTCTCCGAAATGCTGTGTAGCGCTGCGCGTTTAATGGAAGAGCAAAGCGACCAGTTAAGTGCAATTGACGCGCAGTTTGGCGATGGCGACCACGGCATCACCATCGCCAAGATTGCAAAGCTCATTTTGGCGCGGGTGAGCACCTGGGGTGATGAATCGATCCGGGATTTCTTGGAAGGCCTCGGCATGGCCACCATGGAAGTGCGCGGTGGTTCGGCAGGCCCCCTGTATGGCACGATGATCGGTGGGCTGGGCGCTGAAATCACCGAAGCCGAAACCGCGCTTGATGCCGCGGGTGCCCAGCGGATGTTTGCGGGCTGCCTGGTCGAAATGCAGGATATAACGAATGCACAGGTGGGGGATAAGACCATGATGGATGCTCTTATCCCCGCTGTTGCGGCGGCGCAGGCGGCGGGCGGCGATGCTGCCTGTGTATTTGCTGCGGCCGCCACGGCGGCGCGGGCGGGGGCTGTGGCCTCGGAAGGCTTCGTTTCAAAGTTTGGCCGCGCACGCAGCTACAAGGAACAAAGCATCGGTTACCCCGATGCCGGAGCACTGAGTACCGCACTTTTTATCGAAGGCTTATCCGCGGGGCTTTCCCGCAGCGAACAAGCACAGAAGTGAACACCAACCTGCCGTCTTCGGCAGGTTTTTTGTTGTGTCGCCGCAAGCGGCAAACCAGAAACCGAAGTTTGAGGAGGAACTAGCATGCAGATGAAGAAGTTCATCAACAACCCCGACGATTTAACCGATGAATTGTTGGAAGGTTTGGTGTTGGCCAACGCCGACATCATCGAGCGGGGCCAAGGCAACGCGATCATCAATAAGGGCTTGGCCAGCGCCGACCGCGTGACCATCGTCACGCAAGGGGGCAGCGGCCACGAACCGGCTATCGAAGGTTTCGTTGGCGAAGGCATGGTGGATATTGATGTGGTGGGCGATGTGTTTGCTGCCCCCGGGCCGCAGGCCTGCGTTGATGCCATCAAGCTGGCCGATAAGGGCAAAGGCGTGCTCTATGTGGTGCTCAACCATGCGGGCGATATGCTGTGTGGCAACATGACCATGAAGCAGTGCGCAAAGCAGGGCATTAAGGTGGTCAAGCTGGTAACGCAGGAAGATGTTGCGGCCGCCCCGCGCTCGGATGCGGGCAACCGTCGCGGTCTTGTGGGCTGCATTCCCACCTATAAAATTGCTGGCGCCGCTGCCGCAGAAGGCCGCAGCCTAGAAGAAGTGGCGGCCGTGGCGCAGCGCTTTGCCGACAACATGGCCACGCTTGCCGTTGCCGCGCGCGGGGCGACCCACCCCCAGACCGGCACGCTCTTGGCTGAATTGGGCGAAGATGAAATGGAAATCGGCATGGGGCAGCACGGCGAAGAGGGCGGCGGCCGCCAGCCGATGAAGTCGGCCGATGAAACCGCCCAGATTATGGTGAACGCCTTGGTCAACGACATAGGCATCAAGGCGGGCGAGCGCGTGATGCTTATCATCAACGGGTCGGGTGCCACCACGCTTATGGAACAGCTGATCGTCTATCGTGCGGCCGTCAAAGAACTGGCAGCCAAAGACATCACGGTCGTTGCAAACTTCGTGGGCGAAATGCTGACCGTACAAGAAACGGCGGGTTTCCAAATGTTTATGGCGCGCATGGATGATGAACTGCTGCGCCTGTGGAACGCCCCCTGCAAAACCCCTTATCTGACGAAATAACCGCCAATCACCTGCGAAAAGGAGCGTGCTATGAGCGCTGAATACATGCACATGGGAATTCCTGTGTTAAACAAAAAACCTGGCATGACCTATAACGAAGACATGAAGTTTTGGGTAAGCAATGTTGATGATTACGATTTCAAGATCGAATATCTTAAGTTCGAGGAAGGCACGCCCTTCCCAGAAATCTTGTCAAAGCAGCCCCATGTGGCCTACAAGGTGGATAATTTGGATACCTATATTGCCCAGGCGCAGCGCACGATTTTCGGACCCGCTGATGCGGGCTGTGGCGCGCGCCTTGCGTTTGTTATCTGGGATGATGCTATTGTCGAACTCTACGAAGGATAAGTTTTGCAGATGGGTTGCCGCTTGGCAACACGCGCACGGTCGCGCTGCCCAAGCTTCCGCTCGATTGATTGAAGGAGTGCATAGATGCTGGTACCTATGAAGACGGTCTTGGATTGGGCCGAACATAAGGGCTGCGCCGCTGCGGCGTTTGATACCCCCAACCTCGAACTGCTGCTGGCAGCCATTGGCGCCGCCGAAGCGCGCCGCGAGCCGGTGATTATCCAGCATGCACAGCTGCACGAAACAGAAACCTCCCTCGATGTTATCGGGCCGATTATGGTGGCACGCGCGCGGGCTGCAAGCGTTCCCGTGTGCGTCATGCTCGACCACGGCGAAGATGTGGAATACGTGCGCCGCGCGCTTGAGATAGGCTTTTCGGCCATCATGTACGACGGCAGCCAGGATTCTTACGAAGAAAACCTGCGGGTGACCCGCGAAGTGGTGGCGCTGTGCCACGCGCGCGGTGTCGATGTGGAAGCTGAAATTGGCTTTACAACAGGGCATGAAGGCTTGGAAGAAGCCGACGATTCCCGAGAAAACATCTACACCGACCCCGCCTGTGCCCAGCGCTTTGTGGCGGATACCGGCATTGATGCCTTGGCGGCTTCCGTGGGCACGGTGCATGGCTTTTACAAAGCGGCACCCTGCCTTGATTTTGAGCGCATCGCCCAGCTGAAGGCCTGCTGCGGGGTGCCGCTGGTTATGCACGGCGGGTCGGGTTTGTCCCGCGAAGATACCCGTGCGGCAATTGCGGCAGGCATCCGCAAAATCAACTATTTCAGCTATATGAGCAACGCCGGCGTGCGTGCGGTAGAGGCCTTGCTAGCCACCCAACACCCCAAATACTTCCACACCCTCGCCGCCGCAGCCACCCAAGCGATGCAAGCCGATGCCCAAGCCGCCATGGAAACCTTCTCAATGCACTAGGGTTTCAGAAAAGCCAGATTGAGTTTTTCCTATTTTTGTTATACAATATTATGGAGAGAGTTGACAGGAGTGGCTCTTGGATAAGGAAATAAGGGTACACCCTCGCGTTCATGAGCGGCATCCTGAAATAGACGAATCCGATGTGAAGCATGCTTGGAAAAGCGCCGTTAAATGGGTGAGGAGGGCAGAAAAGTCATCGGAAGAATATGTGGTGATAGGGGTTGATGGCAAGGGGCGCATTCTTGAAATGGTCGCCGTTGAGACAGACGAAAATTCTTGGTTTGTCTATCATGCGATGACGCCGCCATCTCATAGTACTTTTGCCGAAGTTGGTTTGCAACAGATAAGGAAATAAGCCATGGAAGTGACAACAAAAAAGGGAACAGTTATAAGCGACGAATTGTTTGACAAGATGGCTAAGGCTT